>JBPBQB010000088.1:0-23264 GCA_050954545.1 Janthinobacterium lividum
CCCATAAATGCAGGGGGCGGCTCAAGAATGCTAATTCGAGTGCTGTGCGGGGCTTTCAAGCCCTATGCAGGCATCAAAGTCCATAACAGGCTCTAGCTTGGGTAAAGAATGTAGCGCAGTTCTATGGCCTCTTTAAGAGGCAGGTTCACCGTCTCTCGAAGGGTTTTGATCGCATTGATTCTGTGGCCCGCCTGAATATGCTGATGGACGGCTTCGCGCTCTGCCTCCGTCATGCCCTGCATCATTGCGGGGATGCGCTGCCGAAACTGACAGGTAGAACAGGGGTCGGACTCCGGAGGTACAGGCCATCCCCACAACCTGACCCCACAACGTGTGCATTGCCGCTCATTCGGATAATGCTCTTCGCATAAACGCCCACCTAGCGCCGTCGCGACAGCCAGCTTACCGCAGATCTCACATTGCAAATCCATACTCATATAATCCTCCGGTCGCAGACCGGTTGGCGTCCGCGCCTCCAAGCCTGCCCTTGAGGGCGGGGCTAAAGAGACGTGACACTCCAGAAGTCTGCTGAAGCTGGTGATAACCCCCGTTCGCGACGAATGTTATCCCTTTCCAACCGCGGACGGAGCAGTTCCTGATCTGCTTCAGCAAGCTGACGATTAATCTCCGCTATTTGCCGAAATTGTTCTGGTTTTTCCTGTTCCAATTCTTCCGGGGTTGTCCGCCGATGAAGAGCCAGTGAATCCAGTATAACTTTTGTTTCTGCCCGCATCAGATCAATTTCTGGGCGATTGGCATCCATCCGGGCGAGTGTCTTCTCCGCTTCAATGTACATTTCGTCCAATTCCGCTCTCATCCGGGCGATCTCTTCCGGCGACGGCTCAGTCATTGCATCGGCAGGCAAAGTGCTGGTCATGGCTTTACCTCTCGCAGTAATGTATCACGATTGTACCAACTTATTACGGCTTTTCGAGCAGGGCTAGCTTGAGCACCTGATCGGCATGGGTGACGCACTCAAAGGTCATCTCGGTCTTGATGTTCTCCGGCAGGTCTTCCAGGTCTTTTTCGTTCTCAGCAGGCAGCAGGATCGTTCGAATGCCCGCACGGTGCGCCGCCAGCACTTTTTCTTTCAAGCCGCCAATCGGCAGGACACGGCCTCGCAGGGTGATCTCGCCGGTCATCGCGATGTCTTTGCGGACGGGGCGGCCTGTCAGGGCAGATGCCAGGGCGGTCGCCAGCGTAATGCCCGCCGAAGGGCCGTCTTTGGGGACAGCACCAGCGGGGACATGGACATGGATTTCTAAATGCTCGTTGAAGTCGGCGGCTAATCCCAGCATCTCGGCACGGGACCGGACATAAGACATGGCGGCCTGGGCGGACTCTTTCATAACATCGCCAAGCTGACCTGTCAAGATAAGTCGGCCATCTTTGCCCTTCATCGGCGAGACTTCAATCGAAATCACATCACCGCCGGACTCCGTGTAGACCAGCCCGGTCGCGGCACCGACTTCATCCAGCTCTTCCATGACTCCATACGTATATTTGCGGGAACCCAGCAGCTTGACAAGCTCCTTGTCGTCAACCGTTACCAGCGCCGAGTTGCCCTGGGCGACACGACGGGCGATCTTGCGGCATACCGATGCTAGCTCGCGCTCGAAGTTCCGAACCCCGGCTTCGCGCGTATGCTCGCGGATGATCTTCCGAATAGTCTCTTCAGGAATGACGATGTTCTCTTCCGTCAGCCCGTGATCTTTGACCTGCTTCGGGATCAGGAAGTTCTGAGCGATCCGCACTTTCTCATCTTCGGTATAGCCCGAAAATGAGATCACTTCCATCCGGTCCCGCAGGGCAGGGGGGATGGGGTCCAATAGATTTGCCGTCGTGATAAACATCACCTCCGACAAGTCAAAAGGCGCTTCCAAGTAGTGATCAGAAAACTCGCCGTTCTGCTCCGGGTCCAGCGCTTCCAGCAGGGCCGATGAGGGATCGCCCCGGAAGTCCGAGCCCATCTTGTCGATCTCATCTAAAACGAACACCGGGTTGCGCGTTCCCGCCTGCTTTAGTCCCTGCAAAATTCGTCCTGGCATCGCCCCGATATATGTCCGGCGATGACCGCGAATTTCGGCTTCATCCCGGACGCCGCCGAGCGAAATCCGAACAAACTTCCGGCTCAGTGCCCGTGCGATACTCTTGCCGAGACTTGTCTTGCCGACCCCAGGAGGCCCGACAAAGCAGATGATCGGGCCTTTAAGCGTTCCTGCCAATTGGCGCACGGCTAGAAACTCTAATATCCGCTCCTTGACTTTCGGCAGTCCGTAATGGTCTTCGTTTAGAATGTCTTCCGCCACATCGACATCCAGCGTTTCTTCGGAGATAACCGACCAGGGCAGGGCCAGCAGCGTATCTAAGTAGCTCCGAATGACGACGCCTTCCGGCATCCCGAACGGCATCTTTTCGAGGCGATCTATCTCTTTTGAAGCCCGCTCGGCCACGTCTTCCGGCAGCTTCGCTTCCAGTGCCTTTGCCCGGTACTCGTCGACTTCGCTCTGACGCTCATCCCTCTCCCCAAGCTCCTGCTGGATCGCCTTCATCTGTTCCCGCAGCAGGAACTCGCGCTGGGTCTCGCCCATCTCTTTCTCGACCCGCGACCGAATATTCTTCTGGATTTGCAGGATCTCGAACTCTTTGGTCAGCAGCAGGCTCAGCTTTTGCAGCCGCTCCTGCGGGTCCAAAATTTCCAGCAATTCCTGCTTGGTCTCGACCCGCAAAGACGGCAGATGCCAGGCGACATGGTCTGCCATGCTGCCGGGTTCTTCGATATTCAGCAGCGTGACCACCACTTCCGGCGGGATATTCTTGCCGGTGTTCGCGATCTGCTCGAACTGAGCCATGACCGACCGCATCAGCGCCTCGGCTTCCAACGCCGAGATCGGCGCAATCGGCAGACGCTCGATCCTTACCTGGAAATACGGCTCCGTTTGAAGCCACTCGACCACACGCACCCGTTCCTTGCCTTCGAGCATGACGCGCACGGTGCCGTCGGGGACTTTGAGTATCTGAATGATCTCCGCAACAATACCGATGTCATGCAGATCATCCGTCTCCGGGTCCTCCGTCGCCACCTGCCGCTGTGCCATCAGCAAAATATGCTCACTCCCCGCCATCGCTTCGTCCAAAGCGCGGACAGATTTCTCGCGTCCGACAAACAGCGGAAAGATAATGCCGGGGAAATGCACATTGTCGCGGATCGGCAGAAGGGGAAGCTCATTTGGAAATGGCGCAGGCGGCGGCGTCTCTGCCGCAGTTCGCCGTGTCGCAGTTTTCTTCGCGCGAGGCGCGGTGGAAGGGGTACGGGCCATAAGAAATGTAAAATACCTTTGTGAGAGATGTGAAGACAGCGAGGGAATGAGCGTGGGAATGAATTCCTACGCTGTGGGGCGAAGCGCCTAATGTCCGCCTTCGCGGACAAGGAGTCGATTGTGACTGTTATCTTATTCTTTCTCCACGAAGGTGGAGACTAGGCGTCTGCGCCCCACAGCGTAGGAATTTATTCCCACGCATCTTAATCGTGGTCATAGGTGACTGCTGTCACTGGATAACCCAATTCTGCCCTTGCAAATGTAAATGTTGCAATTCTTCTTCCGGCATATTTTTTACTTGCCCATTGGCGAGCAGAACGTTTCGATTAGCATGGTTCAGAAAAACAAGAATAGTATGCTATGCCAGATGCGGGTGACTATCCCAGCAAATAATGTCGGTACCTTTAGGCCTGCTTAGAAATCGATAGTCGTAACTGATTTCTTTAGCACCCATATAGCTTGAGGCAGGGCATACTAGAATCAGTTGGGATCTAGTAAGTAGTTGAGCATATGTAATCAGGTATTTTTAGTTACGTATTGAGGAGGAAACCCCGCCCAGAATACCGGAAAACATATGCTCAGGTACTTAGTAGCATACAGCACTTTCATTGTCGACGGCATGCTGCTAGAATGGCTATCCTGATATGATCGAACTGCTTTCCCCACTTGTTTCAAGTTGCTTTTACAAGCTGCTATCCGGGCTTTGGTCTGCTCGTAGTTTATGGCATCACCCGGAAGAATAAAGAATGCCAAAAGAAACATTCCAGCAACCAGCAGGACAACTTTCGTAGACACTGACGCAGGCCGGGTTTGCATAGATTTGTCTGTTATAAGTTAAGACGCCGCGCGTAACTCTGGTGTCGTCACAAGCAGCGGAGAGATATGCTGGCGAACTATATCTGCGGTGATGACCACTTTCTGAATATCACGCTGGGACGGAATCTCGTACATGATGTCCTGCATCACCTGTTCGATAATCGTCCGCAGAGCACGAGCACCGGTGGAGCGTTTGATCGCTTCTTCGGCGATGGCTTGCAGCGCATCGTCCGTGAACTTCAGCTCGACACCGTCGAACTCGAAGAACTTGGCATATTGTTTAATAAGCGCGTTCTTCGGCTCGGTCAGAATAGAAACAAGCGCGTCGTGGTCCAATGAGCGCAGGGTGGTGACTACCGGCAGGCGACCGATGAACTCAGGGATCAGGCCGTAGCGAAGCAGGTCTTCCGGCAGGACATGCGCCAGCATGTCGCCTGCCCGGCGGTCGCGCTTGCTGGAGATGCTGGCCCGGAAGCCAAGCGATTTTTGATTGAGACGCCGCTCGATAGCGTCTTCAATGCCTTCAAACGCACCGCCGCAGATGAACAGGATATTTGTCGTATCGATCTGAACATATTCCTGCTGAGGATGCTTGCGTCCGCCCTGCGGCGCGACATTGGCAATCGTGCCTTCTAAAATCTTGAGCAGAGCCTGCTGGACACCTTCGCCGGAAACGTCGCGCGTGATACTCGGGCTTTCGGATTTGCGCGTGATCTTGTCGATCTCATCAATGTAAATAATGCCGCGCTGGGCATTCTTGACAACGGTCTGAATATTCTCGCCATTATCGGCGGCTTGCAGCAGCTTGAGCAGAATATTTTCGACGTCTTCGCCGACATAACCCGCTTCGGTCAGCGAAGTGGCGTCAGCAATCGCAAACGGGACATTAAGGATCTTGGCGAGGGTCTGAGCGAGAAGAGTCTTGCCACTTCCCGTCGGGCCAAGCAATAGGATATTACTTTTTTGCAGCTCGACATCAGACGAGGGGGCATTGATGCGCTTGAAATGGTTGTAGACAGCTACAGACAGCGTTCGCTTAGCCTGCTCCTGACCGACCACATACTGGGACAAAATCCGGTAGATCTCTTTGGGCTTAGGGACGTTCCCAATGCTCGTGAAATCTTCCTCTTTCTGGGTTTCGTCCCGAATAAGCTCTTTGCAGAGATCGACACATTCCAGGCAGACCCCGCCGTGCAGGCCGAGAATCAGCTTCTTGACCTGTTCCCGGCCCTTGCCGCAAAGCAGGCAACGGCTGTCGTTGCGCTCATTCCCAATTCTCGCCATGTGTGTCCTTTATTTCCCCCACCCCCGGCAGTTCCTGCCGGGGGTGGGGGCCTCTGTCCTATCGGGTTAAAACAGTGTCGATGATACCGTACTCGACACCTTCTTCAGACGTCATCCAGTAATCGCGGTCCATATCGCGGGAGACCTGCGAAAACTCGCGTCCACTGTTGTCGGCGATGATCGAAGTCAGACGCTCGACAAACGACATATGCAGACGCATCGAAATCTCCATGTCTTTCGGCGTTCCCTGATACGCACCGCTGCCCTGATGGATCATGATGCGCGAGTTGGGAAGCGCAGAACGCTTGCCCTTTGTCCCGCCCGAGAGCAGGACCGCACCCATGGAAGCTGCCATACCGACACACGTTGTCGCAATGTCCGGCTTGATATGACGCATCGTATCGTAGATCGCAAGACCCGCCATGACATCGCCGCCCGGTGAGTTGATATAGACTTCGATGTCTTTGTCCGGGTCTTCTTTTTCCAGGAACAAAAACTGGGCGATGACGATATTCGCCATGGTCGGATACACTTGATCGCCGATAAAGACAATCCGGTCCTTCATCAAACGTGACCAGATATCGTAGGAACGTTCGCCACGAGGGCTTTGCTCAATAACTGTCGGGATCCAGGTCATTCGGTGCCACCTTCTTTTGGTTCAGAAACTTCGGATGAAGCTTCTTCCGAGGCAAATTCAATGGTGTCGGCAGCGTCATCCGCTGCGTCGTCCAGAACTTCGCTTTCTTCATCGGTGCTGTCGGCGGAAACGACCTTCTCTTGAATTATGGCCGATCCACGCAAAAAGTCCAGGACTTTTTTCGCCTGCGCCCGGTTCCGCAGGGCTTCCATGCCGCCGCTGGTTTCCAGCATGGCCCGGATCGCCGCAGGAGAAGTCCGCTCTTCTGCCGCACGCTCAGCCAGTGTGGCTTCGACATCGGCATCGACCAGCATGAGGCTCTCTACATCGGCGACTTTCCCGAGCAGCAGGCCGATCTCGATCCGCTTCTTGGCCGCTTCGGTGAATTCGGCAACAAGCTGTTCGCGGGTCCTGCCGACCTGCTGAAGATAGTCTTCCAGCGAAACACCTTGCCGCTCGATTCGGGCTAGCAGTTCTTTGACTTCATCATCGACTTCAGCTTCCACCAGCACCGGAGGGTATTTGATGACCGAGCCAGCGATGATCTGGTCGATCAGCTTGCTGTCGGCTTCGCTTTCGCTGTTCGCAACCAGCGACTTTTCCATGTCCGCTTTAAGTTCAGTACGGAACTGCTCGACTGTTTCGTAGCGGCCGTTGGAAAGTTTTTTCGCCAGCTCATCGTCAAGCTCCGGAATCTGCTTCTCGTGGACTTCGTTGATCCTGACCGTGAACTCCGCTTCCTCATTGGCAAGCTCGGTATCCGGGTAGGTCTCCGGGTAGGTCAGTGTAAAGACTTTCTCTTCGTCCACCGCCATGCCGATAAGCTGCTCATCGAAGCCGGGAATGTTGTCGGCTCCAATCTCGATCATGGTCGGGCGGGACTCGGACGCTTCCGGCCGGATATCGACCAGCGCAGACAGATCGGCTACCACAAGATCACCCATCTGCACGGGACGCTCGACAATCGGGTACTCGGCGGCCCTCTCGCGCATCCGCTGCATCTGGGTGTCGACATTTTCGTCGCTCAGCTCGTACTTGTTCTTCTCGACCGTCAGCCCCGTGTAAGGGCCAAGCTCGACTTCAGGACGAAGTGGGACAATGGCTTTGAAGATGAACGGCTTCTCGGCAAACTCAAGCTGCAGCAGCTCCAGCTTCGGCTGTGCAAACGGCTCGATGTTTTCCTGCTCGATAGCAGCCGCATAGGCAGGCTCGACTAGCAGCTCTGCCGCCCGCTGACGGACATCAGTTTCCGGGACCCGCTGTTTGACAAAAGTCATCGGCGCTTTCCCTTTACGGAAGCCGGGGACACTGACATATTTCGAGTATTCGCGATAAGCGCGGTCTACGGCCTGGACAACTTTGTCCGATTCCACTTCAATCGTGAGGGCGACTTGACAGGGGTCAAGCGGCTCTTTAGTCACCTGCATAGTAGTTGTGCTGCTCCTGTGTGCGTTTTCGCAAATTTAGTTGAGACGTGATGGGGAAAACGGGTATTTTGTTGGCCTTGAGTGTACCCTGCTGGAACGTCCCTTGTCAACGAGAATATCCGTGACACTCTTGACGGTTCAGCCCGTATTCGGCTATCATATCCATAAAATTATCTGCGACACTCTGGAATAGATTGGCGTATACAATCTTCAGTACAATGCCATCGTTCTTTAGGAAAGCTCTTTAATATGTCTCTTCTGGATAAGACACGCATCGCGGCTAAAACGGCTCGATTGGCCTTGCTGCTAGCTCCAGTCGTTCTTCTCGCCGCTGTCGCCGGGACGCTGTCCAACAGTACGCCCAAATCTACCTCTGCGCTCACCGTTCAATCGGACACCGCAGCACACAAAGCTACTGTTTATGTGTTCTTGTCGACGCAGTGCATGGTCTCCAAAGTCTACGCGCCGCGTTTGAATGCGCTTGCCCGGTCCTACAGTTCGCGCGGCGTTGCAATGATCGGTGTCTTTTCCAATGTCCAGGAAGGGCCGGCAGAAGTCGCTGCGTTTGCAAAGAGCCGCCAGTTGACGTTTCCGGTAGTCCGCGATGCCGATGCCGCACTGGCCGAAAAATACGGCGCGACAATGACCCCGCAGGCATTTGTCATAGACCCGGCAGGAGCCGTCGTCTATACGGGACGAATCGACGACAACACGGACTCGACCCTGGTCCATCGCCATGACCTCGCCGCCGCGCTGGATTCCGTGCTGGCAGGTACGCCCGTTCTGCACCCGCATTTGGCCGCTTTCGGCTGCATCATCCGCCGCCCCGCCGTGCATGTCGCCTCGTCGCAGATCACTTACGCCCGCGATGTCGCCCCGATCCTGCAGCGCAGCTGCGAGACCTGCCACCGTGATGGACAGATCGGCCCGATGCCTTTGACTTCCTACACCCAGGCCGCTGCCTGGCGCGGCGACATCAAGCGCTATACGGAAAGCCGCCAGATGCCGCCCTGGCACGCAGACCCAGGTTATGGAGATTTCCAGGACTCTCGCCGCTTATCCGCGCACGAAGTCGCGACACTCGCGAAGTGGGCCGATGCCGGCGCCCCGGAAGGCAGTCCGAAAGACCTGCCTGTCCCTGCCCATTTCCATGACGGCTGGCCGCTAGGTCAGCCCGATCTGGTCCTTCAGCCGAGCCGCCCGTATCATCTGGAAGCCGACGGCGCCGATGTCTACCGCTGCTACGTCATCCCGACTGATTTCACCCACGACCGCTATGTCAGTGCCGTGGATGTCCAGCCCGGCAACCGCGCTATCGTCCACCATGTCATCGCCTTCATCGACGGCTCCGGCGCCTCGGCCAATTTGGACGGTCATGAAAAAGAACCCGGCTATACCAGCTTCGGCGGCGTCAGCTTCACTCCGACAGGCGCATTAGGCGGCTGGGCTCCCGGCATGACCGCACACTACCTCCCCGACGGTGTCGCCACGGAAGTCCCTGCCGGTGCAAGAATTGTCCTGCAGGTTCATTACCATAAAGACGGCAAGCCGGAGACCGATTTCTCGCGTATCGGCCTGTACTTCGCTAAGACCGAAGTCCAGAAGACCCTGCATGTCATTCCGATTATCCATGGCCTGCAAATCCCGGCCAACGACGCCCATTACACCGTCACGACACTTTCAGTGCCTTCGCCTATCGACTACCATTTGCTCGCCGTCACCCCGCACCTGCATCTGCTGGGCCGCTCCATGAAGCTGACTGCGATTCTGCCCGATGGTAAAACCGTCCCGTTGATCTCCGTCTCCGACTGGAACTTCAATTGGCAGGCCACCTATTTCTACAAGAAGCCGCTTGCATTCCCCAAAGGCACACGCGTCCAGATGACGGCCACCTACGACAACTCGGCCCACAACCCACGCAACCCGAACTCGCCGCCTAAGACAGTCACCTGGGGCGAACAGACCACCGACGAAATGTGCATCGCTTTCCTGCATTACACGCTCGACCGCGAACACCTCGCCGTCCGAGATAGTCTGTCGGCAGCTAAGGTAGCAAAGAAATAGTCTTTTGCTATAAGATTTACCAATTTTAGTATTCTTACTTTGCATTGGGAAGTTTTTGCCGAAGAAGTGGGTATTCCTAAGTGAGAGGCAGTAGCTCTCAGAAGGAATGAAGAATATGCCCGTTCAATCCAGGATGCCTGGAGGCGATAAGCCTTCCAATCCGGCGGCTTCGATCCGGCGGCAGTCCGAAATGTTTTTCTGATGCTTTTAGCGTCATGGATGCTGGTAGGTTCGGCATATAGTGGAGCGATCAACCCAGCAAGCGGAATAGCGGGTCTTGACTTCAACTCATTTTACCAGGCAGCAGAAAGGCTGAACATAGAGCAACCGCTTTATCAGCCTAATCTGAACTCTGTGTTCCACGGCGGACTCTACGTATACTCCCCACTCCTGGCAATTCTTCTCCGCCCATTGGCACATCTGTCATTCCAGACAGCGATGAAGGCATGGTTCTTCATCAACGCCGCATCCTTGATCCTTTCCGTACTGCTTTACGGGACGTCCGTAAATCTGAAATGGCACTCAGCTTCTGTTATAACATTGCTGCTGTTCGTCAGCTTCCGCTTTTGGGATAATACGATGAACTTTGGGCTTGGTCAGTCCAATTCAATTATGCTTGCTCTGATTGCCGGGATGATGTGGGCCGACAGCCGTAAGCATTGGCAGTGGATGGGACTGCTTATTGTCGTGGCAGCCCTGTTCAAAGTTTGGCTCATTGGCCTGCTTTTATACCTGGTACTGCGTCGCCGGTGGAAAGAAGTAGTTTTGAGTCTAATCGCCTTTGTCATAGCTTTGACGGTTCTGTTTACACTAGTCGGCTGGTCTGAATTCTTCAGCTATGTGCGGTGCATGAAGCAGGCTAAAGCATTTGGGGAGATACATGCAGTCAGGAACTCTATCCTCGGGTTTGCCGATCTGCACCTGCGGGCCAATCCTATTGTCTCTCCACTCGTTGACAGTCGTGGTGTCTATTTTGTATTCATCGCGATTTGTCTTGCATTGCTCTTCTGGGGGTTCGTAGCTTTGTGGCGCATTCTCAGCAATCCAGCGCCTTTCGAAGCGCGTCTCTCATTCAGCCTGGTTTTGGTTTCTATACTGTTGCTGTTGCCGTCTTATGAAAACGGATACCTGGTTTATTGCTATCCGCTTCTTTGGGCACTACTAGCTTCACCTGATGCCGACCGAAAATGTTCGCCCTGCTTATCTCAATTCATGCTTACCGGCGGTATTTTGTTCTACTTGATCTTTAGCCGCTTCTGGCCAGTCTATGCGCCGTTCCCAGCGCAATACCAACATGGATTGCGTTCACTGGTCGTCTCAATGAGCTTTTACGGGACTGTGATGCTCTGGGGCATCGGATTTGTTTGTCTGAGTCGGCTGCGTCCTGCAAACATCATGCCTGGAATAGTCAAAACAGGGACAGGAGGCTCTTATTCTTAGTCCCGCGAAGCGGCACTTCCTAGCGTCCTTGCCGTCTAGCCGTGCGTTTCAACGCATGGTCCTGAGCATCTCTTCTCCGTCAATTGCCAAACCGGCCCGCGCGGGCTTTCCCAGGCCAGAGTACGAACATACGGAGATAGCAGCGTCTTCAGGTCCGCATCCGTCAGATGGTGCTTCGTAGATAGTGCAGCAAGCGTATGGGCATCGTGCGACGGAATAACATCGTCTAGCGCGTAAACGGCGTGTCCTGAACTGAGAACAGCATTAATGTCGGATTGGGCCATTTGCAGCGCAGCGGCTTTGTCGTCGCGCTTTTTTGTCAGCAGCCCATGCAGCGAGATCACGTCCCGATCCGCGAAATAGGGCAATGCCACTTCGCAGGGGCCGCCATCACCTGCCCCTGCCACCAGCACGACATCACCGAACTGCGTGTGAGCTCGGACATCAGTGGCGATCCGGCGGAACGGATCGGACTGCGGCGCAAGATGCGGCAGAATACTCACTTGCAGATTCAGCGCCCCGTAGACAGCGATCCAGATCCCCACCACCCAGTTAGCCGCCCGTCCGCCGCGACGAGCGCGGTAATGTGCCAGCGCCAGAGCCAGCATCAGACTGGACGGCACCAGCACCGGAACCCAGAACACAAAGTAGCCCGGCGACCAGACCGTGAAGAACGCGGCATATACGACCGACCATAGCGATAGTACGATAATGAGATTTCGGTTATGGGAACGCCAGAGCTGCGGCAGGGCGGCAACAATTGCATAAGCCGCTGCAAGCCAGCCCAGCACGGAAATGCTGTAAAGACCGACCAGCAGCCAGGGGATATGGCGGCTCAGCGTGAATGTCCCAGGCTTGCTGCCGGGCTCGACAAAGCTTGCATGCCGAAACGCATAAAAATCACTGGTGAGATTGTGCAGGATATGAAAATCCCACCACCAGCCCAATTCCGAATACTCACTGGTCCACGACCGAAACGCCGAAGGAGAATGCAGGTGCAGGACAAGCACCCCGACAAGCAGGTAGGGCAGGGCGGCAGTCGCCGCCCAGGCTGACCCGTAAGCCGCCAGCATTTGCAGTCGACGCCGGCGCATCGCTTCTGGAATCAGCAGAGGATCATCATCTGCAAGCAGTACGCCCGCCAGCCCGACCACCAAAAACAGACCTGTGCTCTCATGGAACAGCACCGCCGCCCCTGCCAGCAGTCCCGTCAGCGCGGCTAAACCAACGCGCGGCGTGACCATCAGGCAGGACAGCACAGAAAACGCCGCCAGCATCAAAAAGATGCTCGGCATATTGACCCGGCCATCCGTCGCGCAGATCCAGTAGCCAAATGAGAGTGCGAGGCCCAGAGAAATCAGCAGGGGAAGCCCACGCGAACGCTGAAGCAGCCGCCGCAGGGTCAGGTAATAAAGAGAAACGCCGGCAGCGCCCAGTGTCGCGTTCAAGCTTTGCAGGATAACGAGAGAGCCGCCTGAATAGCCGCAGAGCTTGGCTGCCTGCCATAACACATAGCCCAGAGTATTGAACAGCAAGTGATGGGGATGGAACAGCCAGTGGGCATCACCGGTACGCGGGTACAGATGCGCGATCTGATTGGCATAGGAAACAGCATCAAACGTATTGGCGGAAGTGCGGGTCAGCCAGTAGACGACAAGAGTTCCAAGAAAGAGCAGAAGGGCAGGGAGGCGCGGGGAGGATACTTTCACTTCCGATGGCCGCCGTCCAGCAGAAGCTGCTGCGGCCAGTTTTTCATCAGTCGCCATCGTCTGTCTTTCCGGTCGGCTTGTCAGGCGCTTAAAGCGCGTGGACTACTAACGAAGCCGGATAAGCCGAGCCGTTAAGCAGAATAGTCCGCACACTTACTGTTTTGCTTTCGCCCGGCTGAAGCCGGACCCGAGTCACTTCTTCTTCAACGGGAGGAGGCATTGGACTGAATTGCAGCAGCTTTTGCCCCGGTATCTGAAACACACCTGCCGCAAGCCCTGCCTCGGGTGCGAAAATGACAAGAACTGTCCGGGCCTGAGCGGTTGGATTGGTCAGATGCAGCGTAATCAAATAGCTGACCCCATAATTTCCCCACAAAGTCTGTGTTCCTGCCGCGTTCCGCAGAGACTCCGCATTCCCAAGCCGCAAATGCGCCCATTGACCGCCGACTGCATACACGCCGTCCAGCATGACGCGCGGCGCTCCGAACACATACGGCGACGTTGCCTGAATTATCTGATAGGTCAGCGGAGCTGCCGGAGCCGAGACAAGACGGGCATTTGCGCCGTCTGTCTGTTCGATGGCCTGCGCCAGATTCAGCGGCGAAGAGGCCAGTGTCTCCCGGTCATCATCAGCCGCTACTGTCAATGAAAGGCCACCGTCCGCCCCGCCGATCTGCTGGACTTCCAGAATGCCGCTGACAGTCAGGCGGGGGGAGAACGGCTGAACCACCAAGGGAATTCGAGCATGAGGCGGGACTTCCAGCACCAACCCCGTGCCGCTGTCCAGTGCCTGTAAAAAAGCCGCACCCGCACGCTGCCCGATCTGGACCGTATCGACTTCCGGCTGAGCCACGCCATCCATCAGAAAAACAGACAGCGTTTTGTCGCTGACATTAACAACATCCGAATGAAAAATCAGCGGCTTCCCACTGCTATTTTGATGATGATAATCGAGACGAATCGGACGGCCCGGCGAAAGTGGCGCGGTAAACAGTGTCTGCTCATCTCGTACCTGCTCAGGATTATTCGAGTAATATAGCGCCACTGCCGGTACAGCAACAAGCGGCTGGTTGACGACTGTGATCAGCGGTGCCGCAATCACCGGAAGCAGGTCCGGGCCGGCGACACGCACTTCAACACGGCGGTCAAGTGAGCCGCCTGGTCTCAGTGAGCGCGCTGTCTTAGGAGCCTGCAGCAGCCGTACTTGTGCTCCTGCGGTCGCGTTTAATGCCCGTTTCAGCCCAAAATAAATCGCCGTCTGCACCAGCGACACCGGTGCAGACGGACGTCCCGTGACCCGAACAATCACATGCGGCTGGACAAAAGCCGCGTACTTTTTGACTGTGACCGTGATCGGCAGGGCGCTCTCGCCCGAGCTGACACTGATCTGCGCCGTTCCCGTGCCGATCCCGTGCACGGTCAGCCGCCGCCGCTCTGTATTATAAGCGACCGCTGCCACATGGCTGTCGCCGCCTGAAATTGAAATATCCTGCGCTGGGGATGCACCGCCCACTGCTATTACCTGAGTGCTTCCAAAGGGCAGCAGAAACTGACGCGCTGAGACAGTCAGGGCAGGCTCCGAGAGCAGCCGCTTCAGGCTAGCCGCCCATACCTGAGCCAGATGCCGCGACGACTGACGCTGCGCTGATGCCTCTCTCGGAGTCACCGTCAGAAGGGCCTGACCGCGCCCCAGCACCGCCCAGCCCTCTCGCCCGCGTGAAACGACCGCGATCTCTTTCGCAGTCAGTCCCGCCGCGACCAGTGTAGTGAGCTGCTGCTTGACGACCAATGCTCTCTGAGCCGGACCAAGACCTCCGGCCCCCGTATGCAGGGTCGCGACAGGCTGATCATTGACACTTACTAAGGCAATTACGCCATGCGGACCGGCAAGAGTCCGAGCCCCAATGCGGGCCTGGAACGGGGCTGCCTGGGCGGAAACACCGCCGAGAAACAGGGCGAAACTCAAAAGCGCCGCAGCGCGAGGTAAAAGTGCGACGTACAAAAAAACTCTCCTCTAAGCCCTCAAATTATGACGGTTTCACGCGCCAAAGTCAAGGAAAAATAACGTTAATCAAAAGACGCTGCCTATGGTATGATGACAGAGATGTCTGTACTACCCAACCAAATAAGCCGCGATACCGTGTCTGCCGAGCTGCCTGATTTCCGTCGGCGCAGGGCGGAAGAACCGCCGCGTACTGCAATTATCGGCAGCGGGCCCCTCGGACTGGAAGCCGCTCTGTATGCGTCCCGACTCGGCCACACGGTTCTGCTGTTTGAGCGTGAACCGGAGATCGCCCCCGATGTCTGCGCCTGGGCCCACGTCACGATGTTTACCCCGTGGGAAAATAACCGCAGCCCCCTCGGTGAGCTTGCCCTGCGCGAAGCGATAGCGTCCAAACAGATTCGCTTAGATAAGCTGCCGGCAAAGAGCCTGCATCCGACCGGCGAACAGTTCCGGGATCTTTATCTCAGCCCGCTGGCTGCCCTGCTGGGCTCTTCTGTTCACACCGAAACCCGTGTCGCCGCACTCGGCCGCTCTTACTTGTTTGCCGACGAACACGCCGACCATCCCGAGAAACGCACTGCACGTCGGTTCCGTCTCGTCACCCGCAGCCCCCGTGAGGAGCGCATCTTTACTGCCGACTACGTCATCGACTCGACCGGCATGACCCACACGCCCCGCTGGGCCGGGGCCAGCGGCCTGCCCGCGCTCGGTGAGATGGGCTGCTTCCGCCAGTTCTACCATCAGGTCCCGGACGTGCTGGGCCGCGACCGTCTGCACTTTCTCGGCAAGCGCGTCCTCTTGGTCGGCGACGGCACTTCCGCCGCCGCCACTGCCACTGCTCTCAAAGAAGTCATCGCCCTCGACCCCGAGACTTCTGTTCTCTGGGTCACCAAGTCCCGCTCCGCCCTGCCGCTCGAAATCATCCCGAACGACCCGCTCACCCGCCGGGACACACTGCTGAAAAAAGCCAATCTGCTCATTGATAAGCAGATCGGCTTTGAGTACAGCCCGATCACCCAGATCGAAGCCATCCAATATTCCCTTGCCAACTCCCGGTTCAACGTCACCCTGCAAGTCAACCACGAGACCAAACGCCTGACCGTAGACACCGTAGTCGCCGCCGTCGGCTTCCGCCGCGACATCCAAACCTACGAAAGTGTTCTGCACCCCGCCGAGCCCGATTTCTACACCATCGGTGAAAAGACCATCCCTGCCGGCGACTTCCTGCTGTCCCAGGGCCATATCCAGATCCGGGACCTCTTCCGGAAAATCACCGGTCAATCCGAGTTAGACTTGTACGCTGAAGCCCAAATCGCGCTGGCCTCTTAGAGTGTCTGGCCGATGCCGGTGTCTAACGCCTGGCCGTACTGGCCCGTCGCAAAGGGCTCGTAAGCGGGGAATGCTTTGAGCCGGAAGTTAAGAGTGAAGCTGGCACCCGGCAGCAGGCCTTCGGGGGTGTTCTGGTAAATCACACTCAGCTCGTAATCGTGCCAGGAGCGGGTGAGTTCCAAGCCTGAATAATCGAACTTGCTGGTGATGCCGTTGTAGCCGCCGATTGCCCGCACGCGGTACCCGGCATCCTCGGTTTCGTCCCGGAAGAAGGGCAGGCTGACATCGCCGTTGACAGTCGTGTAGCGTTTCAGTATCGGGTCGTAGCGGCCCGAAAAACTGACGGCCAATTTATCGCGCCCGGTGACAGTCAGTGCATTGGTCAGGTCCTGAAGGCGACTGTTGTTCAGGTCATACGAAGCCGTAGTCCGAAAGCGCAGGAACGTGACCGGGGTGTAGACGATCTGAGTAGCTACTGATTGAAACGGCGTGGCCCGGTAGCCGTAAGCGCTGTGTTCGCGGTTGAGGTCATACCCGGTGCCGACTGTGAACTGGAACTCTTTTGATTCCTGAAGGGCCAAATTAAGGCCAATCAAATTGGTGTTGCCGACATAATCGAATTGGAACGGCGTGTAGCCATAAGGCTTCAAATAGGTATAGGTCGCGCTGAACGTCGACTTGCTGCCGATTCGCAGGCGATAGCCGGTCCGTCCGTTGAGGACATACTGCGCTGTATCATTGCCGTAAAATCCCTGCTGGAATGACCCGCCATAGTCGAGATCGCTGCGGGACGTAAGCTTCTGTGTAGTCGTTCCGAGATCCAAATTGAACCGGAACCGCTGGGAATTGGTCTGAGAGGCCGGTTCATCGAACGCACCGACAGAGATGTCCATGCGCGTTGTCTTGGGCAGAAACTTTTGCAGGTACTTCAAGCGCACGGCATCGGTGGCGACACGAAATTCCGGCAGTCGTTCCAGTCCACCGGTGAATTGGCTGCTGGTATCGCTGCTGTTGTGAAGCTGGTTGTACTTGGTCGCTAGGATTTCGTAGTCGAAGACTTTGCCGTGGGTCGTGTAGTCGAGATTGGAATCCAGTTCCTGGGTGTCCTGACCGCCGAACCCGGCAAAACCGGGCGAATTGACCTGCGAGAAGTCAAAGCGTGTATGAAGCTGCTGCGTGGCTGTCGGCGAGAAGGTCTGGTCAAACGACGAAGTCAGGTTCTGGGACGTTCCTGAGCCGTAGTTGTTCTGAGTGATCGTCGTCTGGAGCGACGAGTTCAGATTGCCGACATTGCGGGTCAGGTTCAGGGTCGTGTTCTGGGATTGGCTTTTATCCAGCCCGGCATAGTAAGAGTTTTCCTGAAACTGGGAAACAAGCGTGGCAACGACATTGCCGAACCGCTGCGTGTGGTTCAGGCTGCCGCTAAGGTCTTCGACCTGACGGCTCTGGTCATACAGGCTGTAAATGGTAAAGACGCCGCTGCCGCGCTTTGGCTGATCGGTGGAACCGTAGGTCTGGTCAAATCCAAGACCCGTCCCTTTTTTCTGGAACTCTTCGACGCGCAGAATGCCCGGCAGCTTGTCTGTTAGGGCATAACCGAAAGCGAACTTGATAAAATAGCCTTCATCGGGAGTCTCTCCGACCTGTGGAAACAGTGTTTGCCGGGCCAAGCGGTCCGTCAGTGGGACAACCAAATAGGGAATGCTGAAGACCCGGTGCCCTTTTCGGTAGAGAGAAACGTAGCGCCCGACCAGCCGCTTGCCGGGAATGATATACAGCTCATGGGCGCCGAACGAGTAATGCGGATCGAGAAAATCGCAGGTCGTGAACTGTCCGCCACGTGCATCGATAAAGCCGGGCCGACCCCGGATCGTGCCGCCGTAGACAAAGATCGGCAGGATCAGCCCAATCTGCGACTCTTCCGGCGTAATGACTGACCGTGCCCCAGCGATCTGATAGGTCGCATGGCGTAAATTGATCTGAAGAACGCTGTTTGGCCCTGCTTCTGCGGTCTGACCGTTGGGAGCCAGCAGATGGACATTGCCCGTGAAAAGCGCTATCCCCCTGTCCGTGTCGACG
Organism: Janthinobacterium lividum; assembly: GCA_050954545.1. Lineage (GTDB taxonomy): Bacteria > Armatimonadota > Armatimonadia > Armatimonadales > Capsulimonadaceae > JANXMY01. The sequence continues at coordinate 18,111 of JBPBQB010000088.1, forward strand.
TCCACCCGGTCCCCGGTCAGCTTGTAGCCCTGGTACCGCACCCGCACATTGCCTCGGGCAGTGAACTTGCCCGTCTCCGTCTGCTCGAACTCATCGGCATTGTCGAGAATGATGGAACGGTTCGGGTCGACAGTCGGGTCGTTAGTGTAGGCCTGCGAATCTTGGCTATTTGCTTCACTACCCGGCAGCGGTGTCTCCGGTAGAGTCGTACTCGGCACGGAGCCGGTGGAGTTTGGGATCGCCGGCGTGATCGGAGCGACATTTGTCGGAGTCAATGTTGTGGGTGCTACGGGCGTCACTGCTGTCGGAGTGGCTGATGGGATTGAAGCAGCAGGCAGAGGAGTAGTGTTGGTCTGTGCCTGCCCCGGAGCGAGAGTCGCCAGGAGCAGGCCGCAGGCGAGTAAGGACAGCCGGACAGAAATCATTGCTCATTATAACATGAGTTATGAGAGTAATTCCTGAAGGCGAATAAAGTTATTCTGCCTGTTCTTCCGGTGTGGATTTGTTCCAAAGCGGCGAAATCACCAGACACGCCGCAATCGCTGCGTAAGCCAGCAGCACGGAGTTCCGGCTGAGACGCTTCTCGATCCCCGGCGTGAACTGCTTCGGCACGACTTTATAATCGATCAAATAGGCCACCGTCGCCCCCAGCAGGGCAGTCAACAGATTGCTTTTGGTTTTGGTCACCAGCAGTGCACCTTCATAGATGACTCCCCAGGCGCACATGGCCGTGCCGTTGACCGTTATTCCCAACAGCGACTCACGCTGCGAATATGCCGTCGGCTGCTCTTTTTCGTCGCCGTCCACAATATGGGCGACAGAGTTCAGTGCCGCCCACGGTGCGCCGTTCTCTTTGTCCGAGGCCAGCATGATCGCGGCATTGGTTGCCGCCGCCAGGACGAAGCCCGTTTTAAGGCCGCGTGTGATACTTTGGGTGATGAGTTCTTTAAGCATAATAGAAGCAGTGTACCCCCTAGCCCCCGATAATGGGGGAACATGATAGGAATAATCCTGCCCTTTCCGGCTCCCCCAGAATTGGGGGCTGGGGGGTTCTTTCGGGTACAATTCCTCTGTTATGCAAGCCAGTCCACCACCCGATACCGAAGCCGTTCTCCAGACCCTGCGCGATGTGACGCGCGGGACGGAATACGAAGGCCGATTATTTCTTGTCGGCGGCTTTGTCCGCGACAAGGCCGTGGGGCAGCCGTCCGGCAAAGACGATATCGATATTGTGCTGGAAGGGAACGCCCTGGACCTCGCCCGGTTCCTGCGGGAACAGGGTGTCGCCGACCATGAGCCGGTCGTTTACCCAAAATTCGGCACGGCGATGGTCGCAGTCCGAGGCCGGGATGTCGAGCTGGTGACTGCCCGTATCGAATCCTATGCGCCGGACAGCCGCAAGCCGGAAACGGTGGAAGCGGGGACCCTGTCTGACGATGCCCGGCGGCGGGACTTCACAATCAACACGCTGATGGAAAATTTGCAGACCGGTGAGATCACCGACCCACTGGGCAAAGCCTTTGCCGACATCGACGCCCAAATCATACGGACCCCGACCGATCCGCGCCTGACCTTTCAGGACGATCCCCTGCGGATGCTGCGGGCAGTCCGGTTCGCGGCCCGGTTCGGCTTTACAATCGAGCCGTTCACCTGGAAAGCGATCCGGCAGTCCGCGCCGCGCCTGTCGATCATCTCGGCGGAGCGTATTCGGGACGAGTTCTGCAAAATGCTGCTGACCACCCGTGCGCCGCTCGGACTGGAACTGCTCAAAGGCAGCGGCCTGCTGGCCCAGTTCGCACCGGAGCTAATGGCAATGGTAGGGGTTACGCAGAATGAGTTCCATGCATACCCTGTCTGGGATCACACGGTAATCGCTGTCGGCAATCTGCCGCCGGATGCGTCGCTGCCTTTGCGATTGGCGACCCTCTGTCACGACATTGGCAAGCCGCCCACAAAAGCTACCGGGGACGATGGCAAAGTCCATTTCTACGGCCATCAGGATGTCGGGGCAGAGATGACCCGGAAGCTGATGAACCGTCTTAAATTTTCCAACGACGAAATTGCCGCCGTCACCAAATTGGTCGCACTCCATATGCGAATCGGTGAGTACAAGCCCGTCTGGACCGATGCTGCTGTTCGCCGCTTGATGCGCGATCTCGGCCCGCAGATGGACGATCTCTTCACGATCCATCGTGTCGATGTTTCGGCGCTCGGCCCCGGCCACACAGATATTTCCCGTGCCGACGAACTGCGTACACGGATGGCTCCCATTCAAGCTACCCAGGACATCAATACTCTGACCTCCCCGTTAGATGGTCAGGAACTGATGGCGTTGTTAAAACTTCCGCCGGGGAAGCGAATAGGGGAGATCAAAGAATATCTGACCAACGAAGTCGTCGAAGGCCGTCTGGCCCCTGACGATAAAGCCGGTGCAGAACGATTGGCCCGAAGCTTTAGAGCCTGATATAGAGCCCCCCTGACCCCCAATAATGGGGGAGTTAGAGAAAACCCGTAGGGGCGCTGCTTGCCGTGCCCCTCCTATCCAATTCCCCCATTATTGGGGGCTAGGGGGAAGTTCTTACGTCAGCCGGACGGTTTCAGCCAGCCGCAAATGATCGGCGGTGCCGACACCGTCCAGATGCACAGCCAGGATAGTTGCAGCATCTGCGGGAGTAAGATTGGCATACCAGATGCCTTCTGGATAAACAACGACATTTGGGCCATGGTTGCAGGGAGTTAGGCAGCCGGCCGCCGTCACTTTCACGCCCTGCGGGAAGCCACGCTTTGCGAGTTCACGCCCAAATGCCTCAAGGACTTCCTGCCCGCCGCGCGGAGCACACGAGGGCAGGGGATGCCCGTCAGGCCGCTCATTGGTGCAGACGAAAAAATGATAGGCGATGCGTGATGGCTCGGTCATGCTATGAATTATACCTGGTGTCAAAACACCGGGTACGTTTTAGTGAGGAACGACAAACTGTGCCGACAGAACTGCGATTTGACAAATATTTAACCTATGCTGAAATCACGGACGTCCTGCATCAGATGGCTGAGACCTATCCGGGCCTTGTCCAGATACACAGCCTCGGGCAATCCTACGAAGGCCGGGAAATCTGGCTGGCGACGGTGACGCGCCATACGACTGGCCCTGCCGACGAAAAGCCTGCGTTCTGGGTGGATGCCAATATCCATGCCACCGAGCTTTCCCCGTCCAGCGCCGCGCTCTATCTTCTGCATAAATTAGTCACTGAAGACGGCGTCAATGCCGATGTCACACACGCTTTAGATACCCGCGCATTCTACATTGTCCCGCGTGTCAATCCCGATGGAGCTGAGCTTGCCATGCAGACTCCACCGCGTTGGCTGCGGTCGTCCGCCCGGCCTTATCCCTTTGACGAAGAACCCATCGAAGGCCTCAAACGCGAAGACATCGACGGCAACGGTAAGCTGCTGTCCATGCGTATCCCTGACCCGAACGGCCCCTGGAAATCGCACCCGGACGAGCCGCGTCTGCTTATCCGCCGCGACCCGACTGAGACAGGCGGCCAGTACTACCGTCAGCTTCCCGAAGGCCGTTTGACCAATTACGATGGTGTCCATGTCAAGCTGCAAAAGAGCAAAGAAGGTCTTGATCTTAACCGTAACTTCCCGTCTGAGTGGCGTCCCGAAGGCGATCAGGGCGGGGCAGGGGAGTACCCGACCAGCGAGCCGGAAGTTCGGGCCCTAGTCGACTTCATTGTCAAGCACCCGAACATCTGCGGCGCAGTGACGTTCCATACCCTGAGCGGGGTCATCCTGCGGCCTTACGGCACGAAGCCCGACACGGACATGATCCCGGAAGACCTCTGGACCTTCGGCAAAATCGGCGACAAAGGCACGGAACTGACTGGTTACCCAAACGTCTCCGTGTTTCACGACTTTAAATATCATCCGAAAGAAGTCATCACCGGCGTCTTCGACGACTGGATGTACGATCATTTAGGCGTCTACGCCTGGACTACCGAACTTTGGTCCCCGCAGCGTCAGGCCGGCATCACCGACTACAAGTTCATCGATTGGTTCCGCGAACACCCGGTCGAAGACGATCTCAAGCTGATCGCCTGGAACGACACCGCGCTGAACGGCCTCGGCTTTGTCCCCTGGACCCCCTTTATGCACCCCGACCTCGGCCCCATCGAGATCGGCGGCTGGGATTACGCGTACTGCTTCCGCAATCCGCCTCCGCATCTGCTCGAAGCCGAGATCGCACCCCACGCCGACTGGCTGCTCTGGCAGGCTCTCATCAGCCCTAAGCTGGAGCTGCTGTCCGCCAAAGCAACTTCCATCGGCGACGGCGTTTACCGCATCCGCTTGATTGTCCAGAACACCGGCTGGCTGCCGTCGTATGTGTCCAAACGTGCGTTAGAGCGCAAAAGCGTCCGCCCAGTCGTCGCCGAAATCGAGCTGCCCGACGGCGCGACATTGCATGTCGGACGCACTCGCGAAGAGCTTGGACAGTTAGAAGGCCGAGCCTACAAAGCCGCCAGCGGCTTCAGCCCCGTCGCCGACACCACCGACGACCGCGCCAAGTTCGACTGGATCGTCGATGCCCCAAAGGGCGGCACTGTCAAACTGATCGCAAGACATCAACGAGCAGGCGTGGTTCGCGCTGAGGTACAATTAGATTAATGGATGTTGTCACAGATAATAAAGTCCCTGATATTGCAGAGAAGTTGGCATCTCGTGCGGATAAGTGTGGGATAAGTAGCCTGTCATTGCCGGGGCAAGTTATCGTGCTGGTATGGTCTGCAACTGGGATCATCTGCAATGGCGGTTTTCGGTATTTCTACGAGGGAGCGACCAATATTGACGCTGTCGCGGCAGCCTTTGACACTTTGGAGTTGCCGGATGCAGCGCGAGCCTGCCGCCAATCCATTAAGCTCTTTCCAGAACATATACTTGAAGCAGGGTATGAGCATTTGCGTGAATGGCTTGCCCAATCCAACGAAATCGAAATTGATACTTTTTTTGACCCACTCAACGAGGTTATCTGGAATATGTGGAACAACAATCACATTACTAACTGATGTTACGCAGACATTGAAGTCTGCGATGTGTTGACATAATTCTAATCTGGTAAACTTGTCTCATGGACAAGACGCTGCTCGATCTGTACGC
>JBPBQB010000105.1:0-23123 GCA_050954545.1 Janthinobacterium lividum
CCCCCCCCCCCGACACTGTTTTTAGACACTGCTTAGCTGACGCCTGCCCTATGGCCGTGGGGTGTCGGCGATGCGGGCGAGTGCCTCGCGGACCTGGGGGTTCGTCCACCGGAGTGTTCGGCGATTGTAGAATGAGCCAGGGTCCCAGAGCATGGGGACACAGCCCAGCGAGTAGGCTGTCTCGCAGACCGTGGAAAGGTACTTCACCACGCTGGCCGGGTCCTTGCTCGCGGAACAGCCGAACTCACCGACGACAACCGGTATCCCCTTGTCTAAAAAGCGCTCTTTCAGCGGAAGCATATCGCGCTTAACTGCCGCTACCTCGTCCGGTGTTCCCCAGGTGTAAGCGGCCTTGCCCCAGCTTGCGTCTTTATCCAGGATTGCAAATGTGGGCGGGTTATAATAGTGGACGGATACCATGCTGTGACCGACCGGGTCCTGAGGCATTTTAAAGGCGGGATCGACGGTGCGGCCGATGTCGGTCCCGTAGCCGGCGATCAGCAGATAACGCCGGCGGTTATTACCCCCGGAGGCGCGGACGAGATCCGTGAACGTCTGGTTGATGCTGTTTAGGAGCGCGTAGGCTTTGTCTTTTTGATCGGGCATGCCGCCATAGACATTCCAGAGGTCGTCGAAGCTGCCCTCTTCGTTGAGCGATTCGAAGATGAGATGATCGGAGGAGCCTTTGAAGTGTGCGGCGATCTGGCTCCACACTGCCTTGTACTTTGCCCTGCTTTCGTCGTAGCGTGTGGGGAACTTGTGGATCCAGCCGCCGTCCCAGTGGATGTCGATGATGACATACATACCGTCGTCTAGGCCGTATTTGGTGACTTCTTCAACTCTCGCCATCAAGTCTTTGTTGATAGTGTAGTCAGGGCCCATCATGTTCGACCAGGCCACAGGGATACGCACCGAATGGAACCCTGATGCTTTGATGCCGTCGATCATCGCTTTGGTCGTGACGGGATTGCCCCAGGCAGTTTCGTAGTCCCGGACGGTAGTCCCCTTGACCCCGCCGGTCGCATCCAGTGTGTTACCCAGGTTCCAGCCGAGACCCATCTTTTGGGCGAAAGTGATGGCCTCTGACCTGGCCGGTGCGGCGGCTGCTGAGTGAGAGACGCTGACGGCGAGAAACAAGGCCCCAATGTAAATACCTGCAAATCTTCTGAACATATACGCTCCTGAATTCTTTAGTTAATCTTTGTCGCGATTATACCCTCCTGCACACGGGATCGCTGCGACTGGCCGTTCAGCTTGGGGTACAATCCGGGCATGAAGACTTTTTTTGTGTCGATACTGCTCTTTCTGCTTCTGTTCGTGCCGGGCGCTGAGATTGCCCGCGCGGCGCGTACTGTCCCCATGAACGATCCCGCTATCCTGTACTCGCCCTATAACTGGGACGTGACATCGTCCCACGCCAAGACGATCAACGCCGGGGCATACCTGAAAGTGATCTTCAGCGGGACTTCCTGCCGATTGACTGCGGAGACCAATGGGGATGCCGCGCCGTTCAGCGAGTTTTGGGCACGGATCGACGGCGGGCCGTTCCAGAAGTACACGCTGGCGGCTGGGAACCCGACTTTTACGGTAGCTGACGGGCTGGCTGATCGCAGCCATCTTTTGGAAGTCGTGATCAAGAGCACTTCCGAGACGATAGACCGCTGGAACAGCCAGGCAACGGCGGTCGTGTTTACCGGCGTCGTTCTGGACACGGGCGCGTCTGTCCGTCTGCCGGTCCGCAAGCCGTACAATATTTTGATCTACGGCGACAGCATCACCGAAGGTGTCCGCACTGCCGGGTACGCCGGAATCCCGAACGACACGGACCGCAACGATGCGGCTCAGGACTACTCCTGGCTTCTGTCCCAGTCCCTGCCTGCCGAAGTCGGAGTGGTCGGCTTCGGCGCGACGGGCCTGACCCGTGGCGGCAGCGGCGCTGTTCCTGCCCTGCCTCAGTCTTACAAATTCCTCTGGGCCGGTCAGCCGCGCTCTTTCCTGCCTGTACCTGATTTGGTGCTCTACAACGAAGGGACCAACGATCGCAGCAGTATCACCGCCGACTTTCTGACCGTGATACGCGGCATTCAGGCGGCCGCTCCGAACTGCAAACAGATGCTGCTGCTGCCGTTCAACGGCTCCCGCGCCTCAGAACTCAAAGCAACAGTCGCTCAGGCCGCAAGCCGCAATGTGGCCTTCGGGGACACCACAGGCTTCTGGAACAGTGCCGACGCGTCCGACGGGCTGCATCCCTATGATTACGCGCATATCGGCTTCATCGCGCCTAAAGTCGCGGCTCTTGCGGCCCCGCTTTTAAGCGCTCCAAAGAAGCCGTAGGATTGAACCCCTCTGCACTCGGGAATAATTTTCATAACGGAGGAACATACTCATGGCTTACAATGAAGCGGAGCACGATGTTTGGCAGGACCCAATCTCGCATCAGACGATTGACCCAAGAACATCCCAGCACCAAAGCTTTTACAACGGCAAGCATTATCACTTCGCCGACTTGATCAACAAGCAGACCTTCGATGAAGACCCTCAGCTTTGGGTTTCAACGCCCCATGTGTCGGAAACCTCGGCGTCTTTATCGCCGATCGGTGAACCGGAAAACTAGAACAGAAACCCTCATGCCGAAGAAAGAAGCGTTTCGCAATCCGCACAGCCTGCCCTCAAAAGTCTGCCCAGTCTGCGGCAAGCCGTTTACATGGCGGAAGAAATGGGAGCGGGATTGGGAGAATGTGGTGTATTGCAGCGATCAATGCCGGAAGGTGGGGAAGGCTGCCCCCTAGCCCCCAATAATGGGGGAACTGGAGAGGAGCCTGAAGAAGCCTCGCCTGTCTCCTATCATGCTCCCCCATTATTGGGGGCTAGGGGGGCTAATTCTTCAGCACTTCCTCAGTCTGCGGCAGAACCTGTGCCTCTTTTGCCTCAGCTCGGGCCTCGTCCTGTTCCTGCTGAAGCGCGGGAGCTGTGTCGTCTTTGCGCGAAGCAGGCGCATGGGCTTCCGTGTCTTTAGAGATGGTCTTTTGGACGACGTTCGCGGCCCGTCGGACAGCCACCACGTCAGTCTTGAACTGGGGGAACAGACGGATCAAGACGACCTGCATAGCAGCGGCAATCGGAACCGCCAGCAGTGTCCCGCCGATGCCGAAGAGTGTTCCGCCGACCATCAGCGCGATCAATGTCAAGAGAGGATGCAGGTTGACACTGCCGCCGATAATACGCGGCGCGACAATATTATCGAAAACGACCTGATGAATAAAGATCATAATCAGAATGACGATGATCGCCGTGGTCAAGCCATGTGTCGCGAGAGTCACGAGGCCGATTAAGATAGTCGAGACCAGAGCGCCGAAGTAGGGGATCGTATACAGCAGGCCCGCCGTGATTGCCAGGGTCAGCGCGTAATCGTGCAGCCCGGCGAACCAGAGTACGGCGAAGATGACACAGATGTCCATCGCCATTACAGTCAGCACCCCTCGGACATAACTGCCGAAGACGGCGATAATATCCGTGACTGTCGCTAGTATTCCTTCGCGCCGTTCTTTGGCGACCAGCAGCAGCGATTTTCCGAGAATTTTGTTGAAATCCAGCAGGATAAAGAACGTGATGATCGGGACGATGACCACCCAGACCAGATTTCCTGCCAGCCCCGGCAGGTTGTCCCCGAACCATTTCAGCCCGTTTCCTAGCAGCTCCGGCACATGCCGCGCCTGATCCATCACCGGTTTTCGCAGCGCTAGAGGAACATGATGCGCCTGCATCCAGTCGGCGGCAAACAAAGCAACATCATGCGGGGAACCGTAAAGCTGTTTTGGAACCAGATGCGTGATCAGATCCGTCATCTGGCCGCTGACCAGGGTCAGGCCCTTGACGATCAAAAAGCAGATGCCGATAAACAGGGCATAAATCACCCCGATGGCCGCCCCGCGTTTGAATCGCTTCCCGAACAGTCCCTGCCGCTCCAGCCGGTCTACTTCTGGGGTCAGCGTCATTGCAATGATGGTTGCGACTAGGAACGGCGGAAAAAGGTCACGCAGGGCATAACTCAGGCAGAGGCAAAGCAACGCCAGCCCGAGATAGGCTAGTACGACAAACAGCGAGACGACTTTTTTCTGCTCAAATACGGGAACGGAAGCCACGAATACTTTCTTTCAGGGCAGTCACAGAAATTAATCTGAAGAATGCGTTTATACGTCACGTCCTAGCCTGCGCTGAAGACGTTGCTTCCACTCATTTGATGTTCCCTGGAAACACTCTTCCAAAGGCCATCCTGGTGCGGTTTCAATTAGGTGGATTAGGGTCCAAGCTACTTCAAAGCAGTCGTCGGGCCCAAACAAATCACACAGCAATCTCGCCTCATCATTGCTGACAGGTCTCTGAATGTCTCTGAGTAACACCTCATAGCGCATAAGTTGCTCCTCTTCGGCAACATCAGAACCCGGAAGCGGACCCAATTTCGATAATTGCTCAACTTGGTCACATACCATTTGGTTGCCTACCTTCGTTGGCGCGGCGCGGCATTCATCGGAGTGTGATGCCATTTCTGTACCTGCCTGAACAATTCTTCTGTGACTTGTTGCGTCCAATCGTGGAGCGTTGCGGGGTCGAAGTCCGCGCCGTTGGGCCAGACCAGAGTATGTACTTCTGGATCAATTTGGACTTGATTAAACAGTGCTAAGTTACGCAAAGGCCCATACAATTCGCCCGAAAGCATCGGCAGGAAATCAATGGTTTGTTCACTGTGGTCGTCGAACGCGACGCACAGAGTATACGGCCCAACGATTTGGACTGAACAGACTCGGTAGATCGGGTGAAAAAACATTTCCCGCACACCATCTTTCTCCATAGCTTATTCCTCACATGAGCGGGGCGATTGGCTGCGGTGCCTGACCCGTCTGAAGCTGCTGCCAATTTGCTTCTAGCTCTGCCTGATGCAGTTCTGCCCAAGCCTCTACGAACCGCTGCTGACGCTTGGGGAGTGATCCTGCAAGCACTTCGATTGTGTCTAGGCTATAAATTGCCACGTCATCTCCATAATACGCATGGAAGTGGGGCCGATGGTGCTGGACACCCGCTTTCATATACATGCGGATGATAATACCGAAAAAGCGGCTGAGTTCCGGCATATATCTTCCTTGGTTATGCTTTCAGGCGGCGGGTGGATACTACGAACTCATCGGCAGGCCGATGTAGGTGCGCGGCTCGGGCGGATAGTCGTCTTCTTCGACTTCGATATAGTTGTCCAGAATATCGAACAGCTCGAAGAGGTCTTTGTTCGTATTCAAGAAGGCGTCGTAATTGTCGGCGACATCAGAAAGATAAAGCGGCTCACGGCTTGTCGGGCCGGCGGCGGCGAGCCAGCCGGCGAAGACGGCGGCGGCTTGTTCCGACGGAGTGCCGGACGGGTCGCGGTCTGCGATGGCTTTGAGTGTTTTGCCCAATTCCATCGTTTGTGCCTGCAAAGACGGCGCTTTTTCGCCTGTCTGATTATTGGCAGCCATCTAGTCTATTCTTTCTAAGTAATCTTCCACCCGTGTCAAAATCTTTGTCCGCAGACCTTCGATTGCCGTGTCGCGGGAGCCGAAGTAGTTGATGGCCGTGTAGCCGCCGAAGTTCGTGAAGTTCTCGTAAGTCGAAAACTTAGACGCATTGGCGGGTACCATGACCGGTTCTTTGGTCTCGGTGTCGGTGACATCGAGGTTGCGGATAAAGGCCGTGTTCGGGTCGGCATCTTTGATGCGCTCGTTATAGCTGAGCCGAATCAAGAACTGACGGCCAGTTTGTGTTGTGTAGCGTTCGGTAATTTCCAAGTTAGAAACGTCTCCGTGGCTTAGACTTCGTCGGCGTCGGGCGTTTTTCCTGCCCTGGCTCCGCATTCGCGCCATTTTTTGCTGTAATCCGCGAAATGCTCGGGCCTTTGCTCGGCAGCAGCTTTTCTGCCCATGGGCTGCCCAGTTTGCGGCGGACAAACGCTCGGGCTTTTTCAGCCCGGACTTTGTCGCCAAGCCCGGCGTAGGCCTGGCCCAGCAGGTAATGCGCTTCGCCGGAGTGGTCTAAAAACCGCTGCATCGGGGCGGTAAATGGCTCCAGGGCGGCGACGGCTTCTGTCCAGGCACGGGCCTGAATCCGTTCGCGGCCAATCTCCAGCCGGGCGTTAAACAGGCGATAGATACCGAAATAGAACGGAATCAGCACGACCAGCAGGCTGGCACCGTTGAGAATGGCTTTCGGCACGATCGGCAGGTGATACCGCATGTCGGCGTAGGGTATGGCAAAAGTCGTTAAAATCAGCAGTCCAAAGACGACGACGCCGAATGATAGGGCGATGCGCCCTAATCGCCGGTCGGCTTCAGGATTAATGACAGAAGTTCTGGGCGAAGATTGCATGGGAGCAGGCATAAATAGTCTTTACTGAGTGGTCTTTACTAAATGTTGAGTTGACATGGAAAAGCCCCGAACGGACACCGATCAGTGCAGTGATCGGCACAGGCCGGGGCAAAAACGGATGATAGCTTAAGGAATAAGGGCTTAAGCGGCGACCGGTTCGGCAGATGCCTGAGTTTCGGGTGCTGCCTGCGTATCCGGCGTCACCTGGGCCGCTTGCGGTCCTTTGTCGCCTTCTTCAATTTCAAAGACGACATTTTCTCCTTCAGCCAGACTTTTGTAGCCTTCTTTTTGGATCGCTGAAAAATGAACAAAGAGATCTTTTTGTCCGGTGACTTCAATAAAACCGTAGCCTTTTGAGTCGCTGAACCATTTGACTTTCCCGTTTAACATGGTCGTGCCTTTTTGCCTCCTAGAAAATTCTGTCTGCGGAAGTGCTTCAGACAAGCCGGGGAATTATCCTCGTGCCCTCGATTATATCACGACGTCACCGAAGTTGTCAAGATTGGTCAAAAAGCGGGGAGCGGCAAGGTCAAAAAGAGGGCGCTGCAAGCAGCGCCCCTACAATTGCCGTTCTGCGAAAGAGTTTGACTGCATTCAGAACCTTGCACCGACCTGGACATTGAAGCCGCCGAAGTGGGTTCCGGTCAGGCTGCCGGGATCGGTGTAGTTGATCTCGAACAGGTAGGACTGGTTGAACTCGACCCCTGCGTTCAGGCGATAGCCGAAGTTTGTCTTGTTGTCGGACAAGCCGAAGCCTTTAGCGTGTACGAAGTAAGCGCCGATCCCTGCGCCGACATAGGGATTCAGCGTGCTGGTGCCGGGCGCGGTCAAGGCGTAGCGGAAGCCGGGGCCGACGCCCACATAATTGGAGTTCACACCGTGGCGGTTGATCCCGGCGTAATCGACATAGGCCAGGGGTGTCACGCTCGACGGTATGCTCTGGGTCGCGCCTGATTTAAACGCATACTCGGCTCCGGCGCTGAACCAGGTGTCGCTGGCTGCATTCTTGAGGTTGCTGCTGCTGGGAAAGAAAGCTCCCAATTTGATCGTGATCGGCTTCTCTGCCGGCGTAGTGGACTGGGCCGAAGCGCTTGTGCCAAGCAAGCCGCAGAGGGCAGCGCCGAACGTGGCGGCAAGCAGAGCGACTGTGTTTGTCTTTGTCATCATCGATTTTCTCCATGGACCGTTAAGAGTGTCTAACTGCTTGTATTTTAGCACGTCTCAGACCCGGTGGTCAACTAGGGCGCGGGGACGTTGAGCGTTGTCGATTGGCCGGCGAAAATCCAGTAACCGGCGTAGGGCTGAAGCGAACCCGAGGCGGCGCTCACGGTCACATAATTTCCTGCGGCTGTGTTATAGCTGTACAGGGTCGGCGAAACGGCGGAACTTGAAGCGAGAGCTGTCCCACCGGCAGTCACGGATGACAGCGGCACGGCGGACGGGAAGGGATCGCCGATCAGGTTCCAGCCGGCAGAGAGGGCGATGGAAAACGGTCCAGCAGTCGAGACTAACGTGCCGTCGAAGTGCGGATAAGCAGTGCCGGGGAAAACCACCCAGTAGCCGGAGCCGGGTGTCAGGGTATTGGCGGGCGCTGTCGGATAGAAGACATAACCGTTTAGCGACGTTTCCCAGGCGATCAAGCGGTTTGAGCTGATGACTGCGCTGGACGCCAGGCCGAAGATCGCGGCAAAATCGCCGACGGCGCTGTAATTGTAAGGCGACGAGATCATTTGCAGGCCTGCCGCATAGGTGTGAGCCGGCTGGAGGGACACGTTGACTGTGGCTGTCTGCCCGGCAGTGAGGGCTGCGGTCGCAGGCGCTTTGGCCCCGGCGTAGGCCCCGCCGGTTGCATTATAGGCACTGACCGTGACAGTCAGCGCGAGACCTGACGGAACAGCCAGCGTGTAGGAGCCGTCGGCTGCCGTGGTGGTCGTGCCTTCGGAGACGCCGCCCGATGCGGACAGGGCAGTGACCGTGACACCAGGCAGAGCCGCCCCGGTATCGGCGGCTGTGACTGTGCCGGTCAGAGTGCCGGTCTGGGCCGCTGCCAGGCCGCTGACCAGGGTACTCAAGAGGGCATTGCCGACAAATGAGCCCCAGCCGGTCGCGTTATCGTAGCCCACGGTCGCCGGATAGTAGAAGTTTGTGCCGCGCGTGATGTCATGGAAGTCGGTGTCATAAACAGTGCTGGCACCGATCTGGTAGATCGGCGGGTTCAGGAACCCTATGGTGCCTTTCCCGGCTGCTGCTCGCTCTTGATTGACCAGCGCTGTGAAGCTCGCCCAGAGGGGAGCCGCCGCGCTGGTGCCGCCGTACACAGTCCATTGACCGCCAAAATAGATAGAATAGCCCGTCTGCGGGTCCGAGTTCAAGGCGACATCGGGAACACTCCGCATCGCGGGAACCGGCTGCAAAACCGATTGGTAACCTGGCGCGGGCCAGATCGTGCTGAAACCGCCGCCGCCTGCCGATCCATACGTGCTGTAGCTATTGGGAGTCGGGTCGCTCCAAACCGTTTCACTTGCGTAAGCGCCGCCGGTGCCGTTGGTGACCAGGCTTGTCCCGCCTACTCCGGTGACATAGGGCTGCGCCCCAGGATCATCGACACTGAGCGTGCTGGCATCGTCATACGCCCCGGCGTCGCCGGTGACCGCGACAATGGTCTGGCCCTGGGCGGCCATCTGCTGGAAGATCGGGTTCTCGGCAGTGATCAGGGATTGATCGCTCTGGTCTTCCGCCGCGCCCCAGGACGTGCTGACCTGTTTTGCGATGTTGTCAGTCGCGATCTTATTGTAGCCGTCGAGAAAGTTCTGATCGCTGACATTAGGTGTCTCGTAGATCAGAATCTTGCCCAGTCCCGGTGTCAGCGCCATCGCCAGTTCGATATCGAGGGTGACTTCATCGGCATTCGCGCCCGCAGTTGCGGCAGCACCGTCGACGAGGACATTTTGAAGCGGGACTGCCTGAAGCCCGAACTGCGCTTCGTAGGCAGCGATGTCGGTGGGCGTATATCCGTCCAGCTCGAAGAGAGCTATTGTCTGTCCTGCGCCCGTGGCTCCGGTATTTTGCAGGCTGTAAGCGGTCAATATGTCTGCCGGTGTCAGTCCGCCGCCCGGCCCGGACCCGCTTCGGCTGCCAAGCGCCGGGTGCAGATGGGGATGCAGCAGCACGGCATTGTCCAGTCCGATCACCTGAGATAGCCGCCCGAACAGGCCAGTCGGCAGGGCAGGGTTGGCATCCGGGGCACGAAACACGCGCCCCGAGGCATTTTGGTAACGCTGGAGATGCAGGCTGAACGCCGACTCGACCACATTGGCCGGGCCGGAGACATCTAAAATCAACCGGTTCGGGTGGGTTCCCGTCACCTGAAGGCCAAGACGTTTCGCCGCCGCTGCGACCGCCGCGTAGTCGCTCTCAGTCGGCCCGAAGCGGGCAGTAAACTCATCGGAGGTCAGATACTGCCCGTAAAGAGGATCACCGGGCGTATAAAGCCGGGTCAGCAGATCACTCAGAGCGGCCTGGTTCCGCAGCGGCAGGGTTAAAGCCAGCCCGATTGTTTCCGTAGACACGACCCGTCCGAGCAGATGCGAATGGGCGACCACTGCGGTGGGAACATGGCCTGCAAGCCGTGGCCCGACAGTGTTCTGTACGGCGGCGCTTTGAGAAGCGCCTGCTCTCAGGATGGCTCCCGCCCGCTCCTGCGCGTTCGGAGCTGCGCTTATAGGCAGCGCAAGAGCGGCAAGGGCCGCCGCGATGCGGAGTGAATAGGCGGTGCGTGAGACGGCAGGAGAAATGAACTGGGAAGTGACTTTCATAGTGTACCTTGCGTGATAAGTGGAGACGAATGGTTTTGCTCACTCGTCATATTGGATCTCTTCTGTAAATCGCCTGGTCTGGAAGACCAGGGCTATAACAGTGCAGAATGTCCGCTCTGCGGACGGAAGAAATGCTTTTGCAAGCGAATCCCCGTCACGGAGTGACATTTTGCTCTTCTAAAGCCCTGGTCTTCCAGACTGGGTGACTTCTCATCATATTATCTGCTGATTGCGCTTAATTCGATGCAGCGACAGCTTTAGGCAGGCCGTTGAGGGCTTGCTGTGCCGCCGCATAGTTTTGAGTCAGCAGGACAGCGTGGCCGAGTTCGGAACGGGCGGCATCTGTATTGCCTTCGGCGATATAGACAAGGCCCAGATGGTACCGGACCTCTGCCAGACGGGGCAGTGTATTGACAGCTTGCAGCAGGTTCTGCTCGGCTTCAGGGTAGTGCCCCAGATGGTACTGCACCCAGCCGAGAGTGTCCTGGCAGTCGGCGGTGTCTTCGGCGATCTGCTCATCTGTGGCACTGCTCTTTTTCGGGGCCAGGGCGACGGCCTGCGTCGCCAGCGCCAGCGCTTCCGGCAGGTGTGTCCCGCTGACCGCATAGGCATAGGCAAGACCATTCAGCGGGTCCGGCTCAGTCGGATAGGCCTGAATCGCTTTTTTGTAGGTCGCCGCGCCGTTGACGGTGTCGCCTGCATCGAAATACGCTTGCGCCAGAGCGACTGTCAGGTTTTCAATATCGGTCGCGCCTGGCGTTTGCAGCTTCTTGTTCAGCACCGCAACTAATTGAGCGGCAGTCGCCTTTTGCGCGGCTGTCTGTCCAATCTCGCCCTGGGCTTGGGCTAGGAGCTGGTAGCCGCGCTGATCGGTGGGAAACTTTTGCACTGCCTGAGTCATATAATCGGCGACTGCCGGGTTATCGCCGACGTCTCCAAAGACGGACAGGACACTGCGCTGAGGCATGGGATCGTTTGGGTTCGGGGCACTGGAGTCAAAGTAAGTTGCCGCGTCATGGGGTGCGATGGCAATGGCTCGATCTGCCCATTGCCGGGCCTGGGTATCATTCGTGTCTACCTGGGCATGGCGCAGAGCTTCGCTGAGATCTTGCTGCACTTTGTAGGCATTCTGTGCCTGAGTGCCGCAGCCGGATCCCATCAGCGCCAGGGGCAAAAGCAGCAGAACCAGGCTGCCGCGATGCGCTGCCCGGCGAAGAGTCAAGAATTGTGAAGACATCAGCGTATTATAGCATAGCCGATGATGAAAATTGGATGAAAAATTAAGAAAGCAATTTCGACACGAGGCATATCTTATCATACAAACAGATGATATGAATAACGTAGTTGACGTTTAATGATAGTGACTGTAAGGTATAACTATAAAAATCTTCTTCTGCGGATGACATTCATGCAAAACTATTCCGTCCCGAGCACCATACTTCCTCAGCGCGGCACGAACAGCTCGGAAGGCAATCAAGGCAATATTGAGGCAGTCCAGACGACTGCCACGACGCCACATGAAACTCTGGTTCAAAGTAATGATCGTTTGAAGGAGAACGAACAGCGTCTGCGGCTGGCACTGGAAAGCGGTCGGCTCGGCTCCTGGGACCTGGATTTAGAAACTAAACGCTACTTGGACATCTCGGACATCTGGAAGGCCCATTTTGGACGTCCTGATGTCGGCGATCATATCACGCAGGAAGAGTTCCTCCTTTTCTTACATCTCGATGACCGTGAGCGCGTGCATCAGGCGGCTCAACATGCCGTGGAAACCTGTACGGACTACTCGACAGAGTACCGTGCGGTCTGGCCGGATGGCAGTGTCCACTGGATCCGGGCCCATGCCAAGCTGCTTTACGACCGTGCCGGGGAGCCTCGGCGCATGATCGGCGTCACCGAGGACATCACGGAGCAGAAGTCGGCGGAAGCAAAGCGTGAGCGCGAATTGCAGGAAGCGGTGGAGCAGGCGGACCGTGACCCACTGACGGCGCTGCTGAATCACCGGGCATTCCATCGGCGGCTTGGCGAAGAGATCGCCCGTGCCCGGCGGGAAGGCACGGCTCTGGCGGTAGTCATGCTGGACTTGGACAACTTCAAGTTCTTCAATGATTCTTACGGACATGTCACCGGCGACGATGTGCTGCGGCAGGTGGCAGACAAACTTCAGGAAAGGTGCCGCTCTTATGACACGGTAGCCCGCTTTGGGGGCGATGAGTTTGTCCTGCTCCTGCCAAACAGTGGGGAGGCCGCTGCCGATGAGATCAAAGCGCGAGTGAGGGCTGACCTGAGCAGCCTCACCTACTGCCCGGACGGGCAGGCCTCGCCCATCCCGCTCACCGTGTCTATCGGAGTCGCTCTGTTTCCCCAGGAAAGCCAGGAACGAGCCGGGCTGATGGAGCTGGCCGATGAACGCTTGTTCCGCTCGAAGACAGGCGGGGAATCTGAAACACAAGCTGAACAGGTGCGCTTTTCGGCAGCGCGTGATGTGGAAGGCTTCTCGATGCTGGATGCCTTGGTGACAGCGGTGGACAACAAAGACCGGTACACGTCCAGGCACTCGGAAGATGTCATGAAATACGGCCTGATGATTGCGCGTGAGCTGGGGATCGACGAATCGCAGCAGCGCACTGTCGCGATGGCCGCCCTGCTGCACGATGTCGGCAAGATCGGCGTGCCGGACAGCATCCTGCGTAAGCCTGGAAAGCTGACTGAGCAGGAGTTCGCGGCGGTCAAACAGCATCCGCAGATGGGAGCGATCATGGTGTCCTCCGTTGCCGGGCTGGAGGAGACACTGCCTGCCGTGCGTCACCACCATGAGCGCTGGGACGGCGGGGGCTATCCTGGCGGGCTTCGAGAGGAAGAAACGCCATCCATGGCGCGTCTGATGGCAGTGGCGGATGCCTTCAGCGCAATGACGACCGACCGCCCTTACCGTCAGGGAATGAGTCATCGGGAAGCCCTCTCGATTCTGGAAGCCGGTGCCGGAACGCAATGGGACCCCCGGTGCATTGCCGCCTTCCTCGCCGCGATGCACGGACTTCTTGCGGTACCGGATTGATCTGTCGCCGCGAATTCTGACACCGCAAAAAAGAACGGGAGACTTTCGTCTCCCGTTCGGTTTGGGTTGCCTGCGGCTGCTGAGGCGGTGTTGTCAAGTTGAGTATCAATGCCGCGCCGACGGGCTTATTAGTCGGCGAACTGCGCTTCATAGGGGATTAGCCCGAGCCGTGTTGCGCGGCGGAACGCCTGCACACGGTTGTTGACATGAAGTTTGTCATAGACATTGGCGAGATGAAAATCAACCGTCCGTTTGGAAACGAACAACTGCTCTGCAACCTCGCGGCTTGACTTGCCCTGAATGACATGTGTCAGCACTTCGATCTCCCGCTTCGTCAGCTTCACAAGATGCGACTCTTCACCGCTTAATGCTCCGTTTACCGAAGCCGAAACCTTCTGTGCCAAAACCGTCCCTGGGACGACAGACATTGCTGTCATAGAACTCGCTCCTTTCGCGATGCCGCCTCCACACTGGATTATGGCACGGCTAAAGCGTTTCATTAGGGGAAGTATTGGGAGGAAAACGAGAGGCAAATAAAGCCGTGGGTTTCATACCCACGGCTCATACCTTACGATGCTTAGGCGCTGAGCGAGGCCATGTCGATGACGAAGCGGTACTTGACATCGTTCTTCAGCATCCGCTCGTAGGCTTCGTTGATCTTGGAGATCGGCGTCATCTCGATGTCGCTGACAATGCCGTGCTCGGCGCAGTAATCCAGCATCTCCTGGGTCTCTTCGATGCCGCCGATGCCGGAGCCCGACAGAGAACGCCGCCGGGCCAGCAGCGAAAAAGCCGCGACGGGGGCCGGGGCTTCCGGGGCACCGACTAGCACCATGTTGCCGTCGCGCTTCAGCAGGGCAAGGAACAGATTCAGGTCATGGTCGGCGGAGACGGTGTCGATGATGAAGTCGAACGTGTTTGCCAGCGGCTTGAGCGCTTCGGGGTCGCGTGTTACAACAACCTCATCGGCTCCAAGACGCTTGGCGTCGGCTTCCTTGCCGGGCGAAGTGGTGAACTGAGTGACATGCGCTCCGAACGAATGGGCGAACTTCAGCGCCATATGCCCAAGCCCGCCGAGTCCGACGACACCGACTTTCTGGCCGGGCTGGACATTCCAGTGCTTCATGGGAGAGTAGGTTGTAATTCCTGCACAGAGCAGCGGCGCAGTCGCGGCCAAATCCAGCTTCGGGGAGATCTTCAGCGTGAATGTCTCATCGACAACGATGCTGTCGGAGTAGCCGCCGTAAGTCGGTGTCCCATCCGGGAACCGGCCATTGTAGGTTACGACCGTCTCGCCCCGGTCGCAATACTGCTCCAGGCCAATCTTGCAGCTTTCGCATTCCTGGCAGCTTCCCACCATACAGCCGACCCCGGCCAGATCGCCGACGGCAAACTTCGTCACATCGCTGCCAACCTGCGTCACCCGCCCGACAATCTCATGCCCCGGCACCATCGGGTAGATCGAGCCGCCCCATTCGTCGCGCACCTGATGAATATCCGAGTGGCAAACCCCGCAGAACAGGATCTCGATCCGGACATCCGTCGCGCCCGGCGTGCGCCGCTCAAACTCAAACGGCGCGACAGGTGATGTCGCACTCTGCGCGGCATAGCCTTTTGTATTGCTCATAAAGTATTCTTCCCTTTTCGTCAACATTCGCCATGTTAACCGAGGCGCGTCCGGAAAAGTTTCCGAATACTTGATTTTTTTGACTGCCGCTGTGCGCGGCTGTATCAAAAGTCCTTCGGTCGGGACCTTGTTCTTAGAGTCGGGAGATATAATGTACCACTTGACCTTGTTGCTCTTCTGTCTTATAATGGTATTACCGTCGGCTCACCATTTTAAGACGAAGGAACACTGCTCACGATGCCGCTGAAGGATAAACCCGTTGCTCGCCACGCCGCACAAACAGATTTAAACGCTCCCCTCGGCCTGGGAACGCTGCCGGTTCCCCTGCCGCCTCGCTCTGTCACGCCGCGTGCCCTCCTGCTCGGGCTGGCCTTGATGCCCTTTAATGCTTACTGGGTCATCATGATGGAGAATATCCGTTACTCCGCTCATCCGACTACCATCTCCCTGTTTTTCAACTGCATCTTTATACTCGTTGTCCTGACAGGTCTCAATAGCCTTGTCGCCCGCCTGCGCCCAAAGTGGGCCTTTTGTCAGGGAGAGCTGCTGCTGGTCTATGCCATGCTCTGCATCGGATCGTGCATGGCAGCTCATGACTTCATCCAGATGCTTGTCCCGAACCTGACCTGGCCGTTCGCGCGGGCGACTCCTGCCACCGGCTATGCACCGCTGTTCGGGCGGTTTCTGCCCCGGTGGGCGATGGTCAGCGACACTGATGCCACGAAAGCCTATTATCTTGGGCACAGTACGCTCTACACTGCCCAGCACCTCTCCGCCTGGCTGCCTGCCGTGCTGATCTGGACGGCGTTTGTAGTTGTCCTGCTTTTCACGCTTCAATGCGTCAATGTCCTCATCAGGCAGCAGTGGACAGACAACGAGCGCCTTTCCTACCCGCTGGTCAAGATTCCTCTGGAGATCACCGACGCCCAGCCGTTCGGACGAGGCCACAGCGGAGTTCCGCTCACCCATAACCGGCTGTTCTGGGCCGGCTTCGGGCTGGCGTTCTTTGTCGATTTAAGCTGTTCGCTCAATTATTACTTCCCAGCCATTCCCGCTCTCGGATTCGGCAACGGGGTCAGCGTGCTCGATTTAGGCCAGTCCGTCACCAGCAAGCCGTGGAGCGCCATCGGCTGGACACCAATCACGTTATATCCCTTCGTCATCGGTCTGGGTATGCTGATGCCTTTAGAGTTCTTGTTTTCCTGCTGGTTCTTTTATCTCACTTGGAAGCTACAAGGGGTGCTTGTCTTCGCCAATGCCTGGGACTCAGACCCGCGTATGCCGTATGCCAATTATCAAGGATTCGGGGCTTATTTCCTGTTCTTCGCGTCCACGCTTTATTTGAGCCGCCGCTACTTCCGGCAGGTCTGGCAGTGTGCGACAGGCCGCGCTTCGGAGCTGAACGACGAAGCCGAGCCGATGCGCTATAAATGGGCGCTGCTGGGATTGGGGGGTGGGCTGCTGGCGTTGGTGGCGTTTTCAGTTGCGCTGGGGCTTGCCTGGTGGCTGGCCGTGCTGTTCTTCTTGATCTATCTGGGACTGGCGCTGGCGATCACCCGGATGCGGGCGGAACTGGGCACTCCCGTCCACGACCTACACTTTACCGGCCCGGACTGGGCGCTGTCGGACCTGCTGGGGCCGCGTGCCATCGGAGCGCAGAGCCTGGGAGTGTTCAGCCTCTTCTACTGGTTCAACCGGGCGTACCGAGCCCATCCGATGCCGTTCCAATTGGAAGCGTTCAAGATGGCCGAGCAGACCGGAGCCATGCAGGCGGACGCGGTGCAGGCCGGGCGGCGGGAGATGCGGGCCTGGTTCTGGGCACTGCTGCTGGCGGGCGGATTCGGCATGGTCTGCGCCTTCTGGGCGCTGCTGCACACCAGCTACATTTACGGCCTTCAGTGGTACGACGCCAGCGGCTGGGACCGGTACGCCGGCTGGCTTAAAGGCCCGAAGCCGCCCAACGGCCATGTGGCTGCTGCGATTGTCGTCGGCTTCTTATTTGCTGCTTTTTTGCAGGCCATGCGGGTCCGTTTCTTCTGGTGGCCGTTCCATCCACTGGCATTCGCAGTGAGTGGTTCCTGGGAAATGAACCTCTTGTGGATGCCGCTGATGATCGCCTGGCTCTTCAAAGTGCTCCTGCTGCGCTACGGCGGCATTAAAGCCTACACCAGCGCCCTGCCGTTCTTCTACGGCCTGATCTTAGGCCAGTTCATCCCCGGCAGTGTGCTGAACCTGTGGGGCATTATTACCCAAAACCCCACCTATCAATTCTGGCAATGAGTATGATCGCCGCGTCCCGGCGTCTTGATCTTTTTGATCGCGCTAAATATAAATAGTGCCATCTTCGTCCAACCCTCTATGCGAAGCCCATTTGATGATTTCTACCATTTCGCTTTTTTCAAGTTTGATCTTCAACAGAGACCTGACCCTCTCTATGTTTTTGAGATTGCCGACAAAGAAAATCATATTGTTGTAACCTTCTATGAAGGATCTGTCTCTGTGCGTTGGTGCGATACATGAATGAATATAGTCCATGAACTGTATATATTTTTGGTCATCAGAGGAAAAATCTTGGACGTCGCTCAAATCATTCAATTTGTTTCGTAACGCTCTTTGATCTAAGAAATAACTTGAGACAACAGGACACAATACTTGTTCCTGTCTGTTTATTATCAGTGAAGAAGCCTGTTTGCTTGAACAGGCATCTTTCATTTCCAAGAGTATTTCATCCCACTGCATGCTTTGAATTGCAGCAAGATCACTAAACTCAATAAACGACGAATTGATCCAGTCGCAAAACTCTTCAATTTCAGTCTCAGAAAGTCTATCACGAAGCATTTTTGGAGAGAGTTCTTGAAAGTCAGAAGGCGTCTCCGACAAAAGATTGTCGCAGTAATCCTGTATCAGCCTCCGGCCTATGTCCTTCAGATCTTCCAAATGATTGATAACGACTGTGGTTGCACCTATTTCATCAAGAAGATTTTGGGTCGCATCCAAGCAAAAAACTGACCAAACCTGGAGCCATTTCCCCCAATCAATTTTTGGCAATGCAATCATAGTCTATTAATCCTTCACTAACCAAAAGCCAGATTTGATTTGACTGTTCATAGCACTCTTATTCCTGGAGTCAAAGTCAGTGAGGGCAAATCAGGCATTCAAAAAGACTTCTTCTCGTACTTGGATGTCCAGTGCCTGGATAACTGCGCTCACTCGTGCCATGCTTGCGGAGGCGTACTCTGTCGCTTCATAGCGCTGGATCTGCTGTTCTTTCAATCCGAGGCGCAATGCAAGCTCCCGCTGGCTTAAACCCGCCGCGATCCGTGCCTTGATTAACGTGCGGGGCAGCTCCTCAAAAGAATTGAGTCGAAACGATTTCTGTTTTCCGTTAAGAAGCGCTTCGTAGTCATTGATTTCCGATTGCAGGCTCTCCCATTGACTACGAAGCGCGTCCTGCTCTGCCTGCTTCAAACGGGAAGCCATGTGCGGTCTTGCTTCCGGGTTTGCTTCCAAGTGAGCGAGTGTCTGCTTAAATTTCTGCGCCTGTGCTTTCGTGATTCGATATTGGCGCTCGTTTTTTATCATGGCGAACTCTCTAAATCAGATCTTTTGCCCCAACACAATTATATTGTTTTGTTGAGACTGAGTCAAGCTATGCTGATTCTCTGACATTGCGAATATCGTGGTATACTCAGGCAACAGAACGGTCACGGAATTGAGGCCAAATCATGACAGTGAAAACAAATACGCGTATACAGGTATCTGGAAAAGATCAGTCCGCGCTTCAGGATGAGCCTGTCGAGGGAGTGGTTTTAGAGGCGGATTATGCCGAAGATCGGCCGATTTCGCTGCTTGCGAAGCGTCAGCGCGAGTTTCAGCAAAGCTTACAGACACAATATATAGACACGGAAATGCCTGCCTCTTAGGTGGCAAGCACTGCCATGGAGGGCATTCATGTATTTAGAAGAAGTGAGTATCGAAGTCAGTCAGGGCGACGTCTTCGTAAGCCTGCCTCTCGTTTCTGCGGCAGATGGATCAGGACAAACACTTATTCAGCGCGTTCATGTCATTCTTCTGACCCAGGACTGTGAGTACGATAAACCGTCCACTGTTTCTGTGCTCGTTGCCGCTGTTCTGCCCCTCTCTGGCGTCGCTTCTGGCAGCCAGGGCAATGTCCGCAAAAACCGCGTTGCCAGTGCTTTTTATCTTCCGCCTCATCCCCTCCTTCCAGAGTCCTATGTAGACATCCGTGCGATTGGCCGTGTTGCCAAAATCCTGATCGCTGCCGAAGCGAACAACGCAGGACGGATGCTGTCTCTCACGGAAGAAGCGCGGCTTGCCTTGCAGCGGCAAATCGCCGGCTTTTTCGGCTACGACCGCTGATTGTCACTCAATCGCTTTTTTGATACTAAGTAATCAAGCAGTGATACAATACTCCCCGTAATTTGCTATAATTGATACTAGATGCGGCTGAAGAGATTGCAATTGCAGGGGTTTAAGACCTTTGCGGATAAAACGGAAATTGAATTCGCGGCAGGGGTCACGGCAATTGTCGGGCCCAACGGCTCGGGAAAATCCAACATCGGCGATGCTGTGCTCTGGGTGCTGGGCGAGCAGAAAGCGTCTGCCCTGCGTGGGGCGAAGGCATCCGACGTCATCTTTGCGGGCAGCGAGGGCCGCCGGGCTATGGGCATGGCGGAGGTCTCGCTGACTGTCGACAACTCCGATGGCGGTCTGCCGATTGAGTTTGGCGAAGTCACCATCACGCGCCGGGCTTACCGCACGGGCGAAGGCGAGTACTTTCTTAACAAAACCCCCTGCCGGCTGAAAGATATTTATGAGCTTTTCCTAGACACCGGGGTAGGGCGCGAGTCGTATTCTCTCGTCAACCAGGGGCAGATCGATGCCGTGCTGTCGGTCAACGCCGAAGACCGGCGGGGGCTGTTTGAAGAAGCGGCGGGGATCAAAAAGTACCGGGTCAAGAAGCGCGAAGCCCTGCGGAAGCTCGAAGCGACCGAGACCAATCTGCTGCGGGTGCGCGATATTCAGAGCGAGATTGTCGGGCGGGTCGAGCCGCTGCGGCGGCAGGCGGAGCGGGCGGAAAGGCATCAGGCGCTCAAAGACCGGCTCAAGATCATCGAAAGCAGCCTGCTGATCGTCGATCTGCGCTTTGCCGCGTTTGAGAGCAATATCGCGCGTCAAGCCCGGGAAGAGGAACAGGCGGCTGCGGCTCAGTATGGAGAGCGTCTGGCCGCTGCCGAAGCCAGGGCACAGGGAATCGCTCAGCGTCATGCCGAGGCGGAGGCCAATCTCGAAGCCTGCCGGCAGGCACATGGGGCGGCAATTGCGGCGGCGGAACGGGCGGAAAGCGGGCGGGCGCTGGCGATCCAGCGGGCGGATGGCCTGCGTCAGACCCAGCGGCTTCTGGCAGGGGAGCTAGAAGAGCTGGCCGGGCGGCGGGAACGGTTTGTCCGGCAGATCGCGGATTTGGAAGCGGAGCTGACTGAAGCCCGGACGGAAGAGGCTGCGTTGCGGCGGGACGTCAACATCCGGCAGGCGGATGTTCAGGCACTGGCGGAAAAGACCGCGGGGCTGACCCGGCAAGCGGAGCGTCGCCGGTCCGAAAGCCTGACTTTGGCCCGGCAGCAGGCCGCCCGGGAAGCCGACGCCGCCCGTGCTGCTGCACGGGTCACGGAGCTGGAAGCCAGTCTGCCACTGATCGCCGCCGAAGCTGGGCGTCTGGAGACGGCGGCGGTCGAGCTTCAGGCAGAATGGACGGCGGCCCGAGCAGCCGTCGATGCGGCGAAAGTGGCGCTTGCTGCGGCAGAGACTGCCGTGACGGAGGCGCTCGGAAAACGGGATGCACAGCGGGCAGCCGTGCAGGCGGCGCAGGCTAAAGGCAGCGCGGCCCAGTCGGCGGCGGTCGCACTGTCGACACGATTACGCACCTTGCAGGAGCTGGAAAACGTGCAGGAAGGCTACTTTGCGGGCGTCAAATCGGTCTTCGAAGCCAAAAAGCACGGAGCATTGCGCGGCGAGTTTACGGTCGTCGCCGACTCGTTCCAGACCCCTGCCGGGTTTGAAGTGGCTTTGGAAACAGCGCTTGCGGCAAGCCTTCAGGACATTATCACCGATACCGAAGAAGCCGCAAAAGCCGCTATCGCCTATCTGCATGAGCATCGGGCAGGGCGGGCGACTTTCCTGCCGCTGGACCGGATGCGTCCTGGCCGGGATTCGCTGGACATACGTCAGGCGCTGGGCATGACCGGCGTTCTGGGCGCGGCGCTAGATATTGTCTCGTTCGATGCGAAATTTGCACCGGCGCTGGAAGTGCTGCTAGGCCGCGTCTTTATCTGCGAGACACTTGACGATGCCCTGCGGGCGTCGGCAGTCGCGAAGGGCTGGAACCGGGTTGTGACCCGCAGCGGCGAGATCGTCCTGCCGTCGGGCGCATTGACCGGCGGTCGTCAGTCCGGTCGCACTGCGAATATCTTAGGGCGCAAAACCGAGATCGCTTCCGGCCAGGTCGAGCTTGCGGCGAAAGAAAAAGCCCGCGAAGCGGCCCAAACCGAGCTGGCTCAGGCGGAAGCCGGGCGGGAAGCGGCAGAGCGGGCGCTGTCGGAAGCGCAGGCGGGACGTCAGTCGGCACTGGGCTCGAAAACCGACGCCGAGCGCCGGGCCGAGCGTGCGGGTCAGGAAAGCCGCCGTGCGGAAGAAGCGCGGACACAGAGCGCTAAACGCATCGATTCGGCCCATGCGACTCTCGCTCAGGCGCGGGAACACGCGGGCCGAACAGTCTCCGTGCTGGCCTCGGGAACCATGGAAACGACGGGGGCGGATGAAACGCAGGCCATCGAAGCCGAGCAGCTTGCTCTGCTGACTATCGAGCGCGACGGCCTGCAGGCCGAGCTGACTTCCGTTCGGATCAGCCTCGCGACAATCAGCGAAAAAACGAGCAGCCTGGACCGGGCCGGGCGCAGCGCACGCGGCGACCAGAGCAGCCTCGCAGCGCAGGAAAAGCGCAAAGCCGGCCAGGCCGCCGCTGGTGCGGCAGAGCTGGAAACGCTGACTGTTCAGTCGGCAGCGCGTGAGCTGGAAGTGGTCGCCGCCCGGTCTGCCCGGACCGCCGCGCAGTCGGCACTGGACACCCAGAACCAGGCACGTCAGGTTCTCCTTCAGGAGTCCTACGAAGCCAACGCCCAGATGCGGTCGCTTGGGGAAGCACGGGCGAAAGCACTGGAAGCGGTGCATAAAAACGAAGTCCAGGAAGCCCGTCTGGGTGTCCAGCGGGACACGCTCGCCGGGCGCTTGTGGGAAGAATACGAAGTTTCCCTGGAAGACGCCCTTGCGCTGGCCGAAGACCCGGAAGTCCCCGATGGCACGCCCCAGGAAGTCATCCGACTGCGCCGCGACCTGCGGATTTTAGGGGATGTCAACCCCGCTGCTATCGCCGAATACGCAGAAGTCAGCGCCCGTCACGAGTTCCTGCTAACCCAGGCTGCCGACCTCGACGAATCCCGGGCCAAGCTGCTGACCGCTATTCAGGAAATCGACGAAGGCACGCGCGGCGTTTTCCTAGAGACGTTCCAGGCCGTCGGCGCGGCTTTCGAGACCATCTTCACCCGTTTGTTCGGCGGGGGCAAGACGGAACTTGTTTTAACCACCCCCAACGATATTTTAGAAACCGGCGTCGACATTCTAGTCCAGCCGCCCGGCAAGAAACGTCAGAACCTTGCCCTGCTCTCCGGCGGCGAGCGTGCTTTGACTGCGGCTGCTCTGCTCTTCGCCTTCCTCTATGTCAAACCCAGCCCCTTCTGCGTCCTCGACGAAGTCGATGCCCCGCTCGACGGCGCGAATGTCGAGCGCTTCGCTGATCTCCTGCGCGAGTTCGGTCTGAACACTCAAATGATCGTCATCACTCACAACCCCACCACGATGGAAGCCGCCCCCGTCTGGTACGGCGTCACCATGTCCCACCCCGGCATCTCCCGCGTCCTCGGAATGCAGGTTCCGGCCTCTGCCGGTTAGAATTTTCCCTCTTTACGATTCCTCTATGCCCTTCGTCCCAGTACAATTAACAGTAGATAACCATAGCTATTACCAGTCTTTAATCAGTTTCTTGACAGGCAGGCAGCAACCGTGTAACACTCTTCTTGCGATGCCTTCATGCACACTTGCATTGAGTCGTTTACCATCACTGTTATACTGCTCGGTTCACGAAAGGTTCTTTTCAAAT
>JBPBQB010000097.1:0-22981 GCA_050954545.1 Janthinobacterium lividum
GCCGAACGCACGATGCACCGCCCGATCTGCCCCCCCGCCAGTGCTGAAGAGTTAGCTTCATCTAAAAGCATCAGACGGGCGATGTGCCGTGCCGAGTGCCAGACACAAAAGTACACGCCGACAGCAAGTATCGCTGGGACAATTAGAAAATACGCCAGCAGCAATGCGATCTCCCTGGCATCTTGCCAAAACGCGTTTCTACTGAGCTTCCAGGACTGCCGGAGGTATACGACGATTGCCAGGCCAAGCACGGCAAAGCCTATCTCACGCATCGATGAAGTCAGTGTCCAAGCGACATCACTTTCCCCGTACCATCCCAAAATGCCTTGTGTTACCTGTGCGAATGCCTGTGGATGTGCTAGTGGCGGCAGGATAATCGGCAGGCCGCCGCGAACCGCCCAGATCAAGAACCGGCCCGGCACCGAGCGCGGCGCGGGCTGACCGCTGAATACCTCTAAGAAATACGCGTCCCCTTGACCCCAATGCAGCCACGAACACAGCAAAAAAACGACTAGCGCGGCCAGTGGACTGAAGTGCCAGAACAGCAGATATAGCCCCACCAATGTGCCGTATCCCAAAACAAATGTCAGCAGATAGGTTGTAGTAAGCCGTTTATGCAGAATAAAGAGCGGGGCTAAATGGTCCAATGCTCCATGCGGCAGGCCCAAAACGACCATGCCAATCAGAAACGGCCAAAACTGCCATCTTAGCGCGAGGGTGGGGAAGAAATAAGAAAAGAGCAAAACGGCAGCCAGCGTCAGCCAGGCAGGAAGCGTGAGCCAAGCCCGCAGATTGGCTACGGCTGCCGCGCGAACCAAAGCGGAGCGGTCCGAATCGCTGCGCTGAAAAATGGCGTCAGTGGCAGGCTGCGGAGAATGGAAAGATCGCTGGGCCATGTGCTGGTTTCCGAAAGGAAAGCGGTCAGCGCCTCGGGCGAGACCTGTGAGAATAATCGCTGAAAGTAACCTGGGAAAGCATCCGGGTGATCTGCCAGCACCTGAAGAAAGACAGTATCGAAAAACCGGTAGCGCCAGTGGGGCGTCTGTTCACAAAAGCGTTCCAGATTACCTGCTGCCGATGCCTCAGCAAGCTGACGGCACTGACCCTGAATGCGTGTAAACGTGTATCCGCTCGACGGCTTCGAGCAGCCGCCCGCTGTGCCGATAAAGAAGACGCGTCCATCGCGCCTCGGAAACGGCTGGGTAGTCATCGGGATCGCTCCTGTTTCTTCCCGCTGAACCGAGAACGAGTTCACGCCAAAATTAACGGCAAGATAATCGCGGATTTCCTGTCGATGCTGCTCCTGTGTCACCTTCTCAATCCCAGCGTACTGAACATAAGTGTCTTCGACCAGTGCTTCCGTCGGCGAGAACGGAAGAACGTACATGAAATGCAGGCCATGCTTCTGGGAGACACGGAAATCCATCAGTGTGCAGCGAGCAGGATCAAATGCCGGTGTTGCAATTCGGATAAACTGGCCGAAGAAGCGCTGGGAGAATGTCAGACCGCCGCACGGAACAGGACGCGGGCAGCTATCGAAAACATAGTCGGCGTCCCAGGTCTCGCCGCCGGCAGTCACTGTAACGTCATCGTTGTTTGCCTGGCAGCATTCGATGGGACTGTCAAGCTTTACCGTGACATTAGGATGCTGACTAATGATTTCCAGGACATGATCATAGAAATCTATGCCGCGCAGGCAGGTATAAGCGATCCCGGCCGATGTTTGGGAAGCTGCACGGCCATCGCTGCTGAAAACGTCCCACTGATGCCAGCAGTGCGAAACGAGAGAGCTGTAAGGGTGAGCGGGGGTGTTCCAGAAGCACCAGGTACGGTCATCCGTAAATGCGGCCTTCCGGTCGAGAATGACGATGTCATCTTTGATCCCCTGTTCCAGCATTGCATGGCAGAGGCTCAGACCAGCCGCGCCGGCACCGATGATGACATAATTCTTGGCAGACAAAATACTTAGTTTAGCGACGCCATTTTGCCGAGTTCCTGAGTATCTACCGGAAGACTCAGCCCGCCGACTACTGCCTGCAAAGTATCCTGCGCCTCTATCTCTAACGAGAGTATCTCGATCTCGCGTTCCAGACGCTGATGCGTATCCGTCATTTCGAGAAGTATCTGCTTTTCATGAGCGGGAATCTGCAGAACGCTTGCAACGGCATAAGAAAGAAACTCGGGTTCCTGCGGGAGCTGAAGCGTACTGAGAGTGCGCCCGGACATGGCGAACAGAGACTGCAAGTACGTTCTAAAAAGGGTCGCTACGGCATCATAGACCGGCTGGAGCTGGAAAGTGTAGGCCGCTTCTTCCTGAAACAGATGCACGGATGCCGAAAGATAAGGCTTATCGTGGAATGTCTGGTTGATTCGAAACCGCGTTTCCCCAAACACTACTATGTTCATCCGGCCATCCGGCATCTCTTCATATTGGGCGATCCGGGCAATCGTGCCGACCTGACGCGGAACGGCTTCGGCACCGATGTCCGCACCGCTCTGGATAAGCGTGATCCCGAAGGGCGATTTTTCTTCGCGGCAGCGCAGGATCATTTCGCGGTAGCGCGGCTCGAAGATATGCAGCGGCAAAGGCATATCGGGAAAGAGGACGACATGGAGCGGAAATAGGGGGATGTCATCATAATTGACCATAACAAATCTCTCTTGCTAGTGGGGCTTGTTACGCGGGCTGCTCGGGCAGGATGGTAATGTAACCGAGGTCCTGACCGAGTGCAAAAAACTCGTCGGCACTCTTCGGCACCGCATAAGTCGTGCGATGAGAGCTGTTATACAGTTCGACCGCTTTTTGAGCAAAGGCTAATGGTGTCAGAGCGTTCAGAAACAGACCCTTCCAGCCAAGCTCTTTTGTTACCTTCGCTTTTGCCTGTGCCAGTACGTCGTCGGCGTCCTGACCGGTGAGCGTTTCGTCGATCTGCCGACCGGCGACCTGCATTGTTACTCGTACCCTCATGGCGACAGTATACCCATTTCTTGACACGCAAGCGTTTGTCTAGAACACATTCTCGATATCCTGCCGGAACTGACGCAGGACTTCGTTGCTTGCCGTTGCCAGGGCGACTGACGTATCCGCCGCCCCGTAGTAGACATAAAAGCGATCTTCTAACTCCACCAGACCCGTTGGAAACACGACACCCGGACGGCTTCCACGCAT
Source organism: Janthinobacterium lividum (assembly GCA_050954545.1). Classification (GTDB taxonomy): domain Bacteria; phylum Armatimonadota; class Armatimonadia; order Armatimonadales; family Capsulimonadaceae; genus JANXMY01. Next base: position 3,170 of record JBPBQB010000097.1, read on the forward strand.
CTCATAGGGTTCCTGCGGTCCGAAGACCCATTCAGGCCAGCGTTTCAAGACCTTGCTTGGGTTTTCCTTATCGAGAAGCGCCATGCCAAAGCGATATTCCCAGCTATCTTCAACCTGCTTTACTCCATGAAAGATTAAAAACCAACCGCTGCGGCCTTCACGCGGCGGCGGCCCGGCTCCTACTTTTCCGCTGTCCCAGCCGGGCTGATCGGCCTCTTCGATGACGCAGCGGGGGTTGCCCCAGTGCATCAGATCATCGCTCTCCGAGATCCAGATGTTTTCTATCGGGCCAGCAGTCGGCCTGTGCAGCATCTGATATTTCCCGCCGATCTTACGCGGGAACAAAGCCGCATCTTTGTTGTATGGATGGATTGCCATGCCAAGTCGTGTTGCCGACGTAAAATCTTGGGTCGAAGCCAGGCAGACCCCGGCTCCATAACGGGATAGCCCGACATACGTGATGATATATTCAGATCGCTCCTCTAAATAAGTAATGCGTGGGTCTTCGCAGCCCAGATTGTCATACCAGCCTGAGTCGACGTCAGGAGAGAGCAGCGGGGTAGTTTCTATCCGCCAGTCATGAATGCCGTTTTTAGAACGAGCGATATGCAGATGCGAACGATCCTTGTCGTCGATGACCCGGAGCAGCAAAAGCACTTCACCTTTGATTAAGCACGCTGCCGGGTTGCAGACGGCTTTGCACGGGAACGGCATATCGGCTGGTGTAATAATTGGGTTGGTCGGCTCCCGGACGAAGACCTCACGGGCTCGTTCGATGTAAGAAGCCAGTTCAGTATTATCTTGTTTTGTGTTGTCCATAGGAAGCTACATGATACCCAATCCCCGGACTGCATTCACATAACTCGTCGGAACTTGGCCAGAGATCTTCCAGCATCTGCCGCAGTACAGCGCGGGCGGAAACAAATTCTACAATTGCTTCGGCGCTCTCGCAGGGGGCCGTTAAAAGACGGGCTTTCGCAGCCTGGTAGTCTTTCTCAATCACTGTCAAGCACTCCATTTTGTCCTCCATCCTCTCGTTTAATGCATGGCGACAGGGGCCGCGCCGGCTTTCGGCTTCCTGAGCAGCAGCAATGTCGGGACCATCGCTGCGCTGATGAACATCAGCAGGAAAAATGCATCGTTGAAGCTCATCGCTGCAACCTGCTGGGTCAGGGTCTGCTCAATCACTCCCAATGCACCTGTCTGCGCGTCGGCAGGGCTGTAGCCGCCGCCGACCAGCGTGCCCACCAGGCCGGAAACACGATCCGTGTAGGCAGGATGGCTGGGTGTCAGGTAGCCGACGAGATTTGCCCGGTTGATATGCTGCTGGTTCTGGAAATACGTTGCCAGGATCGCGATGCCGACCGAGCCGCCGAGCTGGCGTGCCAAGCCCAGCAGGCCGGTTCCCTGATTAACTTCCTCAGCGCTCAGACTGCCGATCGCAAGGGTGTTGGCTGGAATGAACAGGAAGCCCATCGAAAGGCCGCGAATCAAAAGAGGCCAGAATGTATCCGGCATTCCAGACTCGGAGTTCAAGTGAGCCAGTCCCCACATGCCGCAGATCGACAGAGCGATGCCGATGAAGGTCAGCATGCGTGCATCCACCGTTGACTTCGGATTGCTGCTGATCACGGCGCAAAAGACGATGCTGCACAAACTCGCAAATCCGCCGGGCAGCAGCGAAACACCGCTTTGCAGTGGCGTCAAGCCCTGTAGTTGTTGGGCCAGCAGGGGGTACAGGTAATTAACGCCATAAAGACCGAAGCCGACGGCAATGAACAGGATAATCCCTGCCGACAGTGACCGGTTTTTGAGGACGCGGAACGCTACGACCGGAGCCTTGTTGAGAGGCGATAGCTCCCACCATACCAGGCCGATCAATGCCACTGCCGAGAGCACGGCCAGACGCGTAATCAGCACGCTGTTAAACCAATCGTCCTGCTCCCCTTCTTCCAGCACGTACTGCAAAGTCGCTAGGCCCGTCGCGAGCAGTCCGATCCCAGTCCAGTCAATCGGCACATCACGTTTTGCGGGCTCAGTATCATGCAGCAAAAAGAAGACGAGGCCACCGGCAAGCAGCCCAATCGGGATATTGATAAAGAAGCACCAGTGCCAGCTTGCCGTATCTGTGAGCCAGCCGCCGAGTGCCGGGCCGATAGTCGGGAAGACGACGAGGCCCAGGAGAAAGACGGGCTGGACAATCGCCTGCTCTTTCGGCGGGAAGACCTGAACCAATGTCGCCTGAGCCGTCGAAATCAGCGCCGCGCCGCCCGCGCCCTGCAGGACACGCCAGATAATCAGCTCTCCCAGGCTATGCGATGTCCCGCAGAAGAACGATGCGACGGTGAAAAGCACAATCGACCCGGTCAGGTACGCACGCCGCCCAAAGAGCATATTGAGAAACGCGGTCATCGGCAGGACGACGACATTTGACAAAATGTAGCCGGTTGATACCCAGGCCACTTCCTGTATCGTCGTGCTGAGATTTCCTGCCATTTGCGGCAGGGCGACATTGATGATTGTCGAGTCCAGCACTTCCATCGCCGCTGCCAGAATCAGCGCAACCAGAATGATCCAGCGGTATTGAAAGTTGAGTGCAGCAGCTAACGCCGACTTGGCCCCGTTATCGCGATTATTCTCGGGGAGTGGAGCAATCTTGTCCGGCGGGGGTGTTTGCCGCCGGTCTCTTTGTTCAAGTGTGTTGCTCATAATTAATCTCCTAATTATCTGCTGTCTTACGATATGCCACCTAACTAAAATTAGGCGCAACGAGACTGAATCCGGGTTCATATCCAGAGGGCGATTAAGGCTGGAGTTTTGCCAGCAGTCTAATCAATGTCCGTTTCTCTTCTAAGCTGAGTTGAGACATTTTCGACTTAGCTTGCTGACACTGCTCGGGAACGAAACGATTGAGAACGCTTTGCCCCTTGCTGGTCATGTGGATTGTCAGAGCTCGGCGATCCTGACAGTCATGGTGACGTTCTAAAAAACCATCACGCTCCAGCCCGTCGAGTAGTCCAGTGATCGTTGCTCGGGTGACACCTAAACGCTCTGCGATCTCAGAAGGGCTTGGGTCTTTATGACCAAGGATCTCTTCGGAAAAAAGATGGCAAAGCACGTAAAACCGTCCTTCAGACAATCCGTAAGGCTCAAGCTTCTGCTGAAACACGCATTCTTCCGCCGACACGATCTGCTTGATGCTGAGAATGATCTCTATCGCTTCAAGGTCGATATCCGGGTAGCGCTCGGCAGCTTTGCGGAGTACTTCCCCTTTCGGATGATATTTTGGGAATGGAGTCTCTGTGTTCATATGTCAGCATATTATACGGTGGCTAACAAAAAAAGTCAACCCCAAATATTTCCTGGAATTCTGCGATAACAACTGCTTCAGTGTCACTACGTTTCGGATAGGCTTTTCCAAGCATCTCCGCCAGCGACGTCACATCTCGGTCGGAAATCCCGCAGGGGACAAAATCATTCCGAAACGGCGCAAGATCGGGTGAGATGTTCAGGGCAAATCCATGCAGGGAAACCCAGCGGGAGACTTTAATGCCGATTGCGGCAATCTTTCGGTCATTGACCCATACCCCCGTTCGGCCCGGCACACGCTCACCGGCGAGGCCATAGGCAGCGATTGTCCGAATAAGCACTTCTTCCAAATCCCGCAGATACTTGTGCAGGTCCTGTCCATGCTGCCGCAGATCCAGAATAGGATAGCCGACAAGCTGGCCCGGCCCATGATAAGTGATCTCGCCCCCCCGGTCGACCCGCTCGACTGCAAAACCGCGCTGCACAAGCGCGGCTTCACTTGTCCGCAGATCGGTTTCATCAGTGCGCCGGCCCAGCGTGATTGTCGGGGGATGTTCCAGCAGCAGCAGCGTGTCTGGAATTTCGCCGCGTCCGCGCTGCTCTGCCAGTACATATTGCGTCGCAAGAGCCTCAGCGTAGGAAACCGGCTTAGGATAAGAAATAAGTTGGCAGCGCATAATCTGGTATACTGGCGGCATGGCCCGGCCTGATTTATCGTACCTCAAAAGTGTGTTTTTGTTCCTGTTCGGCATTCCGCTCGGGCTGATCACCGGGCTGACCGGTGTTTCCGGCAGCGTATTTGGTATCCCCGCTGTTAGAAGACTGCTTGGCCTGCGTCCGGCAAGGGCGGTCGGCGTCGGCCTCACGCTGACTTTCTTTGCCGCACTCGCCGGGATTCTCTCGTATGCTCAACATGGCGAAGTGCAGATCGGCCTAGCACTGCTGCTGTTTGTCTTCCAGACCATCGGTGCATTGGCTGCCGAGCGGCTTTTGGTCTGGCAGCCCCGTCTGGAGCGGCTTTCTTTATATTGGGGGCTGCTAGTGACAGCGGGCGGTCTGGCAATGCTGGCCCAGGGGTTTGGGTATCTGCACGGGCTTCCGCTGCCTCAGTCTGTTACATCTCACTCGCTGACATTTTACCTGCTGGCGGCAATGTTGGCGGCAGTGGTCGGGCTGATCAGTCGGGTCTTCGGACTGGGCGGCGTCCTGATTGTCCCGGCAGTCATCTATGGCCTCGGGCTGTCTCCCCACGCGGCTCAGGGAACGGCTCTGGTCGTGCTGGCGCTGGCAGGGCTGCCGGGAATGCTGGCGCATCTTCAGCGTGGGGATGTCGAGCCGCAGGCGGCAACGTGGCTGTCGGCAGGCGCAGTGCTCGGCGCATTGACCGGCGCGTTGATCGCGGTGACACAGCTTTCGGAGCATTCCTCGCTTCTCGTGTTCGGGCTGCTTCTCACTGCTCTTGGCCTGATGCTCTTGTGGCGGCGCGACGCGGCAGCGATTGGGGAGCAGCTTAAATAATGGGCAGGAAATATGTTGGGCGACTGAAGTCGCAGCAACAAAAGCACAAAGTCCACCTTCGTGGACTCATATGGACTTCTCTGTATTGACCTGCGAAGGCCTTATTTGCGAACTTGTTGCCGCGACTTCAGTCGCCCGTCAAGAATCTATACCATGTTCATGTGGGCAGCACAGCCCGTGCCAGCCACCAGCCGCCTATGTGTGCATACCGGGCGGTCATCAGCGGTTCGCCTTCCATGAAAATCGTACTAGAGCCGGGACTTACCAGGCGGACCGATATGCTTTGCAGGGAACGTCCCCAGGGAAGACGCCGGGCTTTAATGGCGGCTTCTTTCAGCGCCCAGAACAGCAGCATTCCTGCGCTGTCATTTTCAGAACCGAATTCTTCTTTGATCTGCTGCCGCTCGCCCAAGCTGAATACGCGGGCGCAGAGGCCAGGGTGTACGGGGCGGACGTGCTGAACATCGATGCCCGCGCTGCCTTCTGTGAGCTTATCCGAGAGTGTGGCTGCCCCCAGGCCCTCACTGTGCGAAATGGAGAAAGTAATGTTCGGCAGAACAAGGCCGACCATTGCCGGGGCTGCGCCTTCGCGTCCAATTTGCCAGTCCAGCGGCTTGATACCTAATTCGGCCAGCAGAAGCCGTTTGGCGGCCATTCGGCCTGCCAGCCATTCGGCCTTGCGCTTTTCAGAGTTCCAGGCAGCGAGAACAGCCATTTCTTCCAGCGTCAGCCAGAGGTTTGGGTTTTGCGCCCTGACCCAGTCCGGCTCAGCGATGACGGTTTGTGAGAGCGGCATGGGCTGAGTATACCGGGCCTCAGACAGAAAATAGCATGAACTCACTTTTGATTGTCAATCCAATGGCGGGGCAGGGGAAGCCGCAGCGGGCGCTTGACCAGATGCAGGCGGCCCTTGGGCCGCTTCTCGGCAGCATTGTCGTGACGCAAAAAGGGGGAGATGCGGAAGCGGCGGCACGCGGCGCGGCGGGCAGAGGCTTTGATGCCGTGCTGGTCGCGGGTGGGGACGGCACTGTCAACGAAGTCATCAATGGCCTGCTGACTTCTCCTGACAATTCAGAGTCGCTGCCGCTGGGCCTGATTCCATTGGGAACGCAGAATGTCCTGGCGGCTGAACTGGGAATGCCGACTGCCGACGATCTGGACACTGCCGCTGCCATTTTGCGGGCAGGGAAAATGCGGCGGCTGGATGCCGGCAAAGCGGGAGATCGCTACTTCGTGCTGATGGCAGGATTTGGCTTCGATGCCGTGGTTGTCCGGGAAGTGCTCGGGCCGGTCAAAGAACTGATCGGCCCGGCAGCCTATGCGTTCGCGACACTGGGGGCGCTGGCAAAGTACCACAGCACGTTAATTAGCTTGACACTGGACGGCGAAGAAATCCGTTCAGAAGCGTTTCTTGTAGTGGTTGCCAATGCGGCTTCGTATGCCTATCGGCAGATCAAGCTGGCACCGTTTGCCTCGCCGGATGATGGCTGGCTCGACATCTGCGTCTTTGAGCGCCCTCCGATGGACCGGGTCGGCTTCGCCACTCAGATGATGGCTGTGCTGGCCCGCCGTCATCTGCGCGACCCAAGTGTCAAATATTACCGCGCTCGAAACATCATCTTGAAGTCTGAACCACCCATTCAGGGTCAGCTTGACGGGGAAACATTTGGCGAAACGCCTGTTGCCCTTTCCGTAGTTCCTGGTATCCTGCCCGTGTTCGTTCCCTGATCACTTGCCGGAGCGAGGGATCTCCAGGATGACAGGATGGTCGCTCAGTGTCAGCGAAATCGATTTGACCTGTTTCAGCGCCTGCACCGGCACCGTGCCGAGGGTCGGATCGTAGACTTTTACAGCCGCCTGCTTTGCGCCGAATCTCACTGCGACTCTGCTTGTTCCGCTGACCTGCTCGTCCCAGACTGCCATCTCAAAGGTGCCGTTGCTCTTTTGCAGCAGCAAATCATGCACTGTCGCGGGCTGGTTGACTATCGAGTAATTCAGCCGTCCTGGCTTTACCGGAGTGCCTTTGTCTGCCAGGACCGTCGAGAGGTTGTGCAGGTATTTCCCGGAGGTCTTTGGCGCGTAATTTGTGTCGAACAGTCCCCAATAACCCTGAATCGGATCATCCCGCAGCATATAGATAAAAGTATATTTCCAGCCCTGCTTGTAGCCGTCGAAGAAAAGATTCAGCAAAATCCTGGCCTGCTGCTCCTCTGTGACGCTTCCTGACCCCCGCGTAGTCCAGCCGGTCTCCGTGCAGACTTTCGGAAGCCTGAGTAATTGCTCGTTCGAGTATCCGCTAAACCCGCCATGCCACGTATGCCCGTACTCGCCGACCATTCCGTCCCAATCGCCGTTCAGGGTGAGATCCGTCGCATTCCAGCCGACATTATCGATGACGGCGTTTTTATGACCGCAGACATAGTTGTGAGTATTCGCGAAATCAGCGAATTGCGTACCGTCCGGCATCAAAGTACCGGCACCGGTCGGGATGGTTAAAAATTGCAGTCCGGCATTGTCCTTTTCTGATCCACCTGCTTCGCTGGAATGGAACACGGGAATGCCGGACAGGCTCGGTTCAGCTTTCACGGCTTTGTACAGAGCCGCCTGAAACTGGGCGATCGGCAGGGCTGTCGTGTTGTAACCTGATTTCTGACCTTTAAAAGTCACCGGCGCGTTGTTCGGTTCGTTTGGGCCTTCCACGGCCAGCAATGCTCCGGCGGCTTTGAGCTGTTTCGCCATATCTAATGTCTCTGGGATATTCTGGTTCGTGAGCAGGCAGAGGCGAGCCCCAGATTGCTGATAAACTGTGATCCAGTCCGGGACATGTGTCAAGCTTCCATCGTCACGGATATTTTGTATCCCGGCGAACTTCAGACAAACTGCACTTTGAGAGGGATTATCAATTCCCTGCGCCATGTGTGTACAAACGCCGAGTGAATTGAGGAAATCTATGGCATTCACCGCCGGAATAGAGTGGGGGGCAATAGCTTTGACCGGCGGTTTAGCGGCGGCTGGGAGCGTAAGGCAGGGGGTTAAGTAAAGCAAGCAAAGTAAGAAGCGAAGGGGCATCAGAGTCTCCTTCATGATGATACCCGTAAGCGTATAGGAACCGATACTTCATTGCCGGTTCCTATTCGATGCGCTTGAAAACCGAAGCAGAGGTGGAAGTAACAGTGCCATTTGTCGGCATGGTAAGGACAGGGAGACGTCGGTAGCCGCTGAATGTCATGCCGGACGGGACACTGTCGAAGGAGATTATCATTTCCGGTTTTCGAGCTTCGAGAATTTGGCCCAAAGGATCGCCTGGTCGATACCAGTCTTTGTCGGCAATCCCCGTGCTATACTTGTACTGAGCCGGAAGGTGCGCGATCTCGCGGTCTGTCAGCCCTCGAATGTCAAGCAGCGATTTGTCTAGATTGACATATCCCGCGTATCCCATCTCGGAATACGCGACTGTCTTGCCGGGCGGCAGATGCCGGATATACTCGCCGCCCTTGACCCACAATGGCCCGTAACCTTCACTCGCCTGAAGCAGCCGACTACCCTGTTCCGAAAACCCCGCGCTTTTCCAGGAATAATGGTTTGTCTTCGCACAGCTCACAAGCCACAGCCCTGCAATAACAATGCCGCAAAGAGACAAGCTGAGTGATTGCTTCTGCCTTTGTGCTGCAAGCCTGTGACCGAGCGTGCGTATCCCATGACACTGACTGACTGCAAGAAACGGAATGATCGGAGCCATGAAGCGCCAGCCGTACATCCAGTCGCCCCCGGCTTTCAGGACAAATAAGAGCACTGCTGCGAGAACTGCCAGAGCGACCTGTCCGAAAATCCGGTGCCGCGTTCTCAGCAATCCCGCGACAGCCAAGGCCCAGAACAGCAGCGGCATGAAAAGGTTAAAGAGGTCGGAGCGAAGATTTTTCTGATACAAGCTGTGGAATGCCAGAGCGTTGTGCACGCTGAGAAGATGTATTTGATGAAAGAACGTACCGAACACTATGGGCGTCGGTGACAGCGACCGCAGCGGGTAGTAAAGACCGCTGCTCAGGCTCTGGAATAATGGCTGCGCTTTTGCATAATACGTGTTCGGCAGGGGCTGTCCGTAATAACTCCACCGAATTGCCTCAAAGATAAGGAAAGGAATAAGAAAAAGACCAAGCCATTTTAGGGTAAACGAAAGCGGATACCGCCGTCGGCGCATTTGGAAGTAACGGACGATCAAAAGCGCGGTTACGACCAACCCTGCTTCCGGTCTTGCCAGTATCGCGAGGAACAAAAGCAATCCCGAGACCGCACCGCTTCCGCTCCGGAATTCCCGAGAAAAGACAAGCACTGTCCCCAGCAAGATGCATCCGTACAGGGTCGTTTCCAGTGCGTTGACCCCCGCAAGTGCAAAATTGATGTTCAGCGCCACCAGTGTCTGTGCCAGCACGGCTTCCCAATCCGTTAAGCCGCTCCGCCTGGCAAGAATACCCGTCTGGGCCACGATCACTAGGGCAAACAGCAGGCTGGCACATTTTGCTTTGAACAGAATGTCGACCGAAGGCGCGAGTTTTAGAAGCAGAGCAGACAGCAGCAGATGCAGTGGGCTGGTATAGCCTTCGACCCGCTCGCCAATGTTAAAGACAGGGCCGTCGCCTGCCAGCAGATGGGCGGCGTACCGGAACGTGATATAGGGATCGTCCACCGTTTCCGCGAATACGGAATACGCCGCGCCCAGCAGAAACAGGTAAGGCAGAATCTTTGCCGTCCGCAGAAGCCAGTCCGATGTCGTTCGGCTGCCCTTCAAAACTCTGCCTGCGTTTTCAAAGCAAACGCTGCCTCTTGAGAACTCGCAACTTTCGGCATTCGTAGCCCACGCAGCACGACCACGGCAACTACCCACAGACTGGCGGTCCCGAAGAACTTCATTGACACAAGCAGCGACTTCAGCCCATGCTGATAAGAGGGTGCGAAAGGCGTAAAGAAAGGCCAGGAGCGGCTGAAAATCAGATAGATAACGACGCCGCCGACCAGCATAAGCCGCGCGGGTGTGATCATCCGTGCCGAAGCTTTCCAATCGGCATCCGGGGACACCAGCAGTGTCCAGAGAAGCGGGAAGCAGTAAACAAAATAGCCGTTTTCATAGGTCGGCAGCAGCAGCAGGATCGAAGCCAGTGTCACGCCGAATGCCAGACGCGCTTCCAGCGGTGAGGGTCGGGCCAGGACACGCCATAGAAAGACGAAGCCGGCCAAAATCGTGGCAGTGCAAAGAGCTATGAATGTCAGGTATACAGCTTCACTATTCACAAATGGTGTCACGAACCGATTGGCGTGCAATGAGATGTTCGCAAACCCGATAATCGAGCTTTGGACTTCCTGCCCTTCCTGCGCCGCTTTCGATTCCTGAAGCACGCGCAGCAAAGAAGACATCTGATTGAAGCCTACCAGAGCAAACGACAAACCAACGCTGACGATAAAGCCCGCAATGCTGCCTATCAGCGGTTTCCACTGACGGCGAAGCACCAGATAAAGCAGCATTCCGATCAGCCATACTTTGAACAGAGCCGCGACTACAATCAGCGCCCCCATCAGCCCCCAGCGCCCCCGGCTGTCCGCCCAGAGCATTCCGCCGACAAAGCCCAGCAGCAGATCGTTCGACTGACCGACTCCAAAGTTCAGTGTGTTGTCCCAGAACCGGAAGCTGATCAGCAGCAAAATCCCGAGAAGCCAGGCATCACGCCAGGCAAGCCGCACGGCTGACCCATACAGCGCGATTGCCAGAATGAGGCCTCCGGCATTGATGAAGAACCAAAACTTCAAGGCCTTGTCAAATGACAGATGTCCCAGCGGGCGCAAAAGCTCGGCAGGCAGCGGGGTGTAGCAGTACAACGCATGCTGAAGGCTGAGAGGAAGGTTCGGCTGATACAGCGGCTGGCCCTGGTTCAGCCGCACGGCAGCCGGATAGAAAACTTTGAAGTCCATGCCGGTAATCCCGCTGCTCGTGCTGACTGCGCCGCTGTAAGTCACCGACAGCAGCAGCCAGGTCAGCAGCCCCAAAAGAATAATGCTGCCATAGGCCGCCAGTTTCGGGTCAAGAGTGTAGGCAGGTTGTGTAGAGTGGGCGGGTTCGTTTTCCGTCATGGCATGTTCACCTTAGTTTTTCAACTTCGGCACGTTTATACCCAGGAATTTCCATTCTTTCAACTTGGCTTCTTTCAGCACAAAAAAGCCCAGCTTTCTTTAGGAAAGCCAGGCGTGGCGCTGAAGGCAGGTTCTTCTGTTCGGCTCCGGCGTTAAGAGCTCGAACGAGGCGTATTGCCTCGGGGACCAAGAACGAGAATCAGGTCCTCTTCGTCTTTTTGCCGAAAACGGCTTGCGGTGATGTTCCCGCAGCTCATCAGATACACGTAGATAGGTGCGGTCGTGGCATAGGGACCCAGAATTGCAGGCAGGTCATTCAAGCGGACCGGATCGGTCACGGCGGGAAGCATGGTGTTCAGTGGCATGGTGTGTTTTTCCTTTGGTTAGAGTAAACGCTCGTCACACACCGTCTTTGGTGAAGCCCGCCGCTGGGAAGCCGATCAGTAAGATTTATCAGCGAGTGCTGTTCATTATATCGGGAAAATATCTTTGCTTCTTCAGGGAAATTTCGTGAACTCCACTCCTCAGATTCGGGGCGGCGGAGGCCAAATCCCAGCCTCATCCGGGTGACTCTCCTGCTGCGGTAATTCCCCAATGCTTGACGGCAGCAGTTTGACAACCTTCCAAAGTCGAACAAATGCGATAACATTAAACACTAGCCCCACCAAAGCCAAAAGATAGGAAAACGAGGCCAGCTCGTAATCATACCGGTCATAGAAGCTTACAAAAGTACGCATTACCACCGCGCAGGTAGTGATAGTGACGCCAATTGCAAGTGGGGTACCCCAGTGGACATAAGATTGATGATGCTTGCTGCGGACGCTTCCCAGAAATAACCAGACAAGGATGCAGATCGCTGGAGACACTAGGACTTCCGTGAACCTGTATGTTTCCGCAGTAAAATGATACAATGACATCTATAATTTTCACCTTTGCGGAGTCATAGAGCACAATCTGTTTATCTCTGAGGTTTTCTGCTTATCTATCATAACAAAAAAAAGCTCAAATGTCAAAGTCTAGGATTTGCTGCCAACTCGCTTCCAGTAGATCATCGTTCCGGTCAGCCCCCCATGCGGCTTAAATGCATAATCAGGAATCACGCCGGTCAGAATAAATCCCAGCTTCTCATATAAGCCTGACGCCCCGCCGTCAACGGCAGTATCAGGCACGAGAAGGGTGCGTCCCCGCTCCACGGCTAATTCCTCGGCGGCATATAATAACTCTGTGGCTATACCTCGGCTCCGGTGGCTCAGGCGAGTCATCATCTTGGCGATCTCAGCCCGACGCGGCTGGTTCGGCGGGCAATCGAGCAGCAAAGTCACAGTCCCAACCAGCAGTTCGCCATCCCAAGCACCCAGAACAATTCGTTCGCCCCGGTCCGCCGCTGCCAGAGCTTCATTCCAAAACGTTGCCGCCGTTTCGGGCATCAATGGGTGCATGAAGCTGACCGAGCCGCCATTTGCGACTGTTTCTACTAAAATCTCGCTCAACATTTGGCAAATCTCCAGCGAGGCACTCAAAGCTCTGATTTCGATTTCGGGCATCGCTGATCACTTCGCTCCTGCGCTCACTACGGCGGCAATTCCTTGCAGCTTAGGGGTATTCAGATTGGCGATGTCTTCTGTCAGGCCCCAGCAGCCGTAGCGGCTGTAACTGCCGGATGACGAGAAATAGGTATACAGGCCGCCGCCTTCGCTGAGCCAGTTGTCTTTGATGTCGTGGACGACCAACTCTTTCATGGCAGGGGAGCGCTCGGCACGAATGCGGCTGGCGACATTGGACGTATCACCCCCGCCCGTATCGGAGCCGCCTTCGTAGACAAAATCTTTCAGACCGAATGTCCGGGCAATGGCAATGATGCGCTTGTCATACTGAGGATTACTGTCGCTGCTCTTTCGCATCGCCGCCAGAATATCCGGCGGCGTGGCTGTCGCCGGCTGACCGCTGCCGGAGAAGTAGTGGCTCTGGGCGACTGCGTAAAAGAGTGCGTTCGGCGGGCCATAGGTTTTCTGGACCCAGGTCAGCACATCCTGGTAATAAGCAACGGGGTTGATTGTCCAGGACGCGTAAACGGGCCGGATAGTCGTATTGATCGCCTTTGGGCCGTAGACGCCCTTGAAGATATTACTGATCTCGACGAGGCGCTTGGCGTGACGTCGATGGGCCCAGACTTCCTGATCGGTCGAGCCGTCATTGTTGAGTGTCGACCCTCCTGCTTTGACTTCATCAATGGCCGCGAGCTTGTTGTAAATATACTGCGGGAAGCCGAAGTTCCAGACTTCGTTGCTATGCTCGACATAAACATGGATACCGGGCCGCAGCGTTGTCTTGAGCAGGACAGCCAGGTTTTTGATGTAGTCATCCGAAGCGGACACGGGAATGTTGATCCAAATGTCTTTGCCGCTCTCGTTCGCAAGTGCGATCACATACTCCCAGGCAACACCGACTTTGCCGCCGTAGTCGTCCTGCGTTGCGTCTTCGGGGGTGTGCCTGTCAGACCAGTTTTTTACATGGTGGCCGGTATCGCCATAGTAACCGGGGTTGGCATTAGTTTCAAGCCAGTCCATCAAGCGCAGCGTACTGAACGGTTTTAGGAAAGTCAGGAATGAGGTCGTGAATATCTGCTTGGTATCGGCTGGATAGCCGGGCCGGATAATATGCAGGTCGGTGATGCCGCTGTCAAGCGGGCTTGTCGCCGTGCGCTGCGTATTTTTAAAGCCGACTACCAGCAAGCCCATATTCTTAGGAAGTGTCAAATCCAGTCTTGTTAAGTTTGCAGCGCTGTCATAGGTTTGATTGGTCACAGTCCATTCCGAGCCGCCCTGCTTTGCGAGAGTCGCTTTTCCATGAAACGTGACTTTATACGTGCCGCTCCAATCCGGCTGAAACGCTTCCGGGTCGTCTATCGGCGGTGCCCAGGCTCCAAAAGGGCGGATGTCGAATAGAACACAAGCGGCATCGGCAGTCGGCCAGCCGTGTCCATCTATCGAAGCAGGCTTGCCATCCGCCCCAGTCCAGGGCCGCAGTGTTTTGGCAAGGTCCACAAAGAACCGTGCCCGTGCCCCATCCCCCGCGCCTTCAAGGTTGACCCCGATTAACCCGGCATTCGCGAGGGGAGCCGCCTGCACTTTGCAGGAATTTGAGAATAGTGTCATGGCAATCAGCAGTACCACGTACTTGACTTTCATTCACGCGTTCTCCTTTGCATTTATCGGTGATGAGATAAAATGACTGGTGTTACGTGCCGAGGAGACGAGGGAGTAAACTCCACTCGCTACAATAGTGTCGTCCTTCGGACGAAAGAGAAACATCGTAGCCACATCTTTTGTCCGAAGGACAACTTCAATGGAGCGAGTGGAGTTTACTCCCTCGCAGACTTGGGCTGCTTATCATCAATAAAGTGACTGGTGCCCCAGCCAATCAGTGTCCCTAATATTCCCCCACACAGCACCTGATAGGGATAATGGGCAAGGCCTTCCATCCGTGACCAGCCGATTGCCACCGTGATCCCGAACCAGAGCGGACTCAGGCGTGGATAGGCAAGTGTCAGAAGCCAGGCTAGTCCGAAGGCATAAGTCGTGTGCCCGCTGGGGAACCCTGTCGGCTCTCCATCAGGCCGGGGAAAATGGGTGATTCGCTTGAGTCCCTCCACGCAAAGCGGCGTGACGATGCTGACGGCAAGCGGCCACAGCATCAGTCGTTTGTGGGCTGAACGCCAGCCGTGCCAGAGCAGCAGTAGAACGCTGATCACCATGAACGATTGATACAGAGTATGGCTCCCAAAGTCTCCGGTGAGCTTCGCGGGCCGGTTATTCCACACGGGGTGTAAAGCGGCGATGCAAAGCAGAAAGCCGGCCAAAGCAGCTCCAATCGCTGCCCTTCGTCCCGGCGTCCTATTCCGCAATGAAACAGGGGCAAAATTCAACAGCAGGCTTCTCCTTCATAGTGGCGTGGTATAATAGCGCGGCAGGCGAACGTCAAACATCCAGCCCTAGAACTGACGCTTGATGTATTGTACCGCGCGGGCGGTCACTCAGTACGCTTCGTCTTTTTCAATCTATCCCAATTTTAGGAGCATCAGCCACCCAATGACTCAATTTAATGGATTAGGACTTCACCTCGGCAACCTCTCGCGCCTGTCTGCCGCACAGACACGCTCGATCTCTCCCGAAAACTTCACCGGCGAAAAGGGTGGGGGCGGCAGGGCGACGGAAGGAACAGGATCAGGTCCGGCACGCAATCTAGGCCTGGGCTGGAAAGTCTCGCCGTCGATCAAAATTGCCTCCGGCGAAGTGCGCGAGATCGCCGCCATCGATGGACCCGGCGCGATCCAGCAGATTTGGATGACGCCGACGGGTACCTGGCGATATTCTATTCTGCGTATTTACTGGGACGGTCAGGAGCAGCCGTCAGTCGAGTGCCCTGTTGGAGACTTCTTTGCCTGCGGCTGGGACAAGTTCGCTCCGGTCACCAGCCTGGCAGTGTGCGTCAATCCCGGCTCGGCCTTCAACTGCTACTGGGAAATGCCGTTCCGCAAACACTGCCGGATCACACTTGAAAACATCGACGATCACGAGATGGTGCTCTACTATCAGATCAACTACACGCTCACCGAAGTCCCCGAAGATGCCGCGTACTTCCATGCCCAGTTCCGGCGCACCAATCCACTGCCCTACAAAGAAGTCTACACGATCCTCGACGGCATTCAGGGCCAGGGCCAGTTTGTCGGCACGTACATGGCCTGGGGTGTCAACAACACAGGCTGGTGGGGGGAAGGCGAGATCAAGTTCTTCCTAGACGGCGACGGCGAGTTCCCGACGATCTGCGGGACCGGCACGGAAGATTATTTCTGCGGCTCCTACAACTTTGAGAACCAGGAAACCAAGCAGTATCAGGAGTTTTCTACGCCTTACGCCGGAATGCCCCAGGTGATCCGCCCGGACGGCACCTATCGGTCCCAGACCCGTTTTGGCCTGTACCGCTGGCATGTCACCGATCCGATCCGTTTCCAGCAGGACCTCAAAGTCACCATTCAAGCGCTCGGCTGGCGCAGCGAGGGCCGTTACCTGCCTCTGCAGGACGACATCGCAAGCGTTGCGTTCTGGTATCAGACATTGCCGACCGCGCCATTTCCTCAGTTCCCGGACAAAGACACGCTGGAGAATATCTAACTGATTTTACGCAGCATCAGAAGCGTGGCAATATTAGCGTGGAACTAAAGTTCTGCAAGGAACAAGATAGCGATAACATTCTGCTCCTTCTCGACGAAGGTCGAGATTAGGCGTCTGCGCCCCACAGCCGAGGACTTCAGTCCCTCGGCTCTGAGGATTGCGTAACATCAGTATCAAAAGACCCCGCCCTGAAGGGCAAGTCTTTATAGGAACCACTTATGGATCAAACTGCAAACCAGCAAGACATCAACCCTCAGCCCAGCATGGGCCGGAAGTTCGCGGCTTCTAATCTGCTCCAAATCGCCATGCCGATGGGCGGGATCGGCGCAGGATGCATCTGCCTGAACGGGTACGGCGGTCTTCAGGATTTCGCTGTGCATAACATCCCCGCCACATCTGCCATGCCGGATGGACATGAGGTGCATGACTGCGGATTCGCTGTGCTGCATATCAAAGGCGAACACGCTGCGACGCGCCTTCTTGAAGGGCCGGTGCCTGCGGAAAAGTTGTACGATCAGGGCCTTCAAGGGCAGGGATACCGGCATGGCGGGCATGAAGGTCTGCCAAGATTTCAAAGTAATACGTTCGAGGCCACTTACCCCTTCGGCAAAGTCATTTTAGAAGACCCGCGCCTGCCGTTATCTGCCTCCGTGACGGGCTGGAGTCCGTTTATCCCGAATGACGATGTCAGCTCCGGGCTGCCATGCGCGGTTCTGGAATACACGTTCGAGAACCGCTCGAATGAAGCAGTCGTCTTTGAGTTTTCCTATCATCTGTCGCATCTTGCGATTGGTGCCGCCGGATGGTCCGAGAGTCGCAGCGCCGTGATCGGACCCGATACCAGCGGAGTTGGCGGCGGTATCGCATTTACGAATGTGACACCGCCCGACCACGACAAATTCGGCAGCGCTTCGATCTACGCGATCGGTCAGACGCCAAAAGTCAAGGCCTCCTGGTTCCGTGGCGGCTGGTTCGATGCGATCTCAGTGCTATGGCAGGAAGTGTCCAATGGCCGCTTCCACCCTAACAGCGGCGATGGACCTCCGAGCGGGGATCGAAACGGTGGTTCCCTGCTAATCGAAGGCTCGCTTAAGCCCGGCGAGTCAGTTACTTACCCCCTTGTCATCACCTGGCATTTCCCCCGCACCAGCCAGACACAGGGAGCGGTTACCGCCGTGCCTTCAGGCGTTGTCGCGCTGCCGGTCATCTGCGGTCCCGGCTGCGACTGCGGCCCAGAAGTGAGCCTGCCCAACTGGTCACCATTTTACGCCGCCCACTGGCCGGATGCCCAGGCAGTCGCACTGCATGTGGCCGAGAATTACGAGGAGCTTCGGCGCAAAACTCGGGTGTTTACCAATGCTCTACACACGTCGACCCTGCCTGCCGAAGCCGTCGATGCCGTGGCGTCTAATCTTGCCATTCTAAAGTCGCCGACCGTGCTTCGACAGGCAAACGGCAATGTCTGGGGCTGGGAAGGCTGTTTTGTCCAGAGTGGCTGTTGTCATGGAAGCTGCACCCATGTCTGGAATTACGCCCAGTCGATGCCGTACTTGTTTCCGGCTCTGGAACGGACCCTGCGCGAACAGGAACTGGTCCGCTCGATTGACGACCGAGGGCATGTGAACTTCCGGGCCGCCCTGCCGGATGGTCCCGCGCCGCACGACTTCCACGCTGCTGCGGACGGTCAGCTTGGCGGAATACTCAAGCTCTACCGAGACTTTCATATCTGCGGTGATCTTGCCTGGCTGACAAACCTCTATCCGCAGGCAAAGCGCAGTCTTGACTACTGCATTGCTGTTTGGGATCCTGACCGCCGGGGACTGGTATCCGAGCCGCATCACAATACCTATGACATTGAGTTTTGGGGACCCAATGGTATGTGCAGCAGCATCTATATCGCCGCACTCGTTGCGTTTGGTCTGCTGGCGAGAACGCTGGGAAACAGCGAAGAGGCAGTGGCCTATGAAGATCTGGCGGCACGAGGCGCGGCGCTGATGGATTCGATCCTGTTCAACGGTGAGTATTACCAGCAGAATGTCACCTGGGAAGGCCTGCGCGACCAATCGTTTCTCAAACGAATCCAGACTGGTGAAGAGACGCCCGATGAGACAACGCAGATACTACAGGCCGAAGGTCCCAAATATCAGTACGGTTCCGGCTGCCTCTCCGACGGCATCATCGGTGCCTGGATGGCCTCGATCTACGGCGTTTCGACGCCGCTGAATTCGGAACACGTTCGCAGTACGCTGAGTGCGATCTATCGGCACAACTTCAAGAGCGATTTATTCGATCATGCCTGCCTGCAGCGTCCTGGCTACGCCCTCGGGCATGAAGCAGGACTTGTACTCTGTACCTGGCCGAATGGCGGCAAGCTGACTCTGCCGTTCCCCTATTCCGACGAAGTCTGGACTGGAATCGAGTATCAAGTCGCGTCTCATTTGATTGAATCCGGCATGGTCAAAGAAGGGCTGGCCCTCGTCCGTGCCGTGCGATCCCGTTACGAGGGCCGAACTCGCAATCCCTTCAACGAGTACGAATGCGGTAACTATTACGCCCGTGCAATGGCTTCTTATGCCCTCCTCGGCTCACTCTCCGGCTTTCGTTATAGTGCAGCAGACAAGACACTCTGGTTCAGCCCAAAGCTGGACGCCGATCCATTCCGAAGCTTCTTCTCGACCGCCTCCGCCTACGGCATTATTTCGCTGACCACTAATGCGCTAAGTATCGAAGTGCTCGAAGGCAGCTTAACTTTGGAACGCGTTTATCTGACCCGAGCAAGCCAAACGCAGGAGATTCTCTGGCCGACAGTCGTAACGAGTGGGCAGACGGCTGTTCAGAGTGTTTCTGCATAAGCTATCCTAAAGCACAGCAGCTTGTTTGGACTGAAGCGTTCTTGATGCCTTCAAACGCCAGACATCGCCATGCCGTACCCAATCTTCCGATAGGAGCAGATCGATCTCAGCGCGGTTTGTGTTGTTCACAACTCGCATCTTGCCGTCTGGAGTTTTGATCAATGCCGGCGGCGTGTCCAGACTGAGAAATTCGAGATGCTGCCGGACTGTGACCGTCGCCGCATCAGCCGCCGTCATCTGAAGGCCAACGAGACCGAACTGAGCACTGGAACAGCGATTCCGTGATAACAGTGCTTTCAGCCGTGTTTCGATCTCAGCCATGCCGATCTGTTTGCCTGAATTGTCCG
Organism: Janthinobacterium lividum; assembly: GCA_050954545.1. Lineage (GTDB taxonomy): Bacteria > Armatimonadota > Armatimonadia > Armatimonadales > Capsulimonadaceae > JANXMY01. Next base: position 22,487 of record JBPBQB010000097.1, read on the forward strand.
TCTGCTGATACTCGGTATCCAGCACTGCACTATAATTATCCGGCGTCCCCGATGTAATCCCTGCCAGCGCATCCTGCAAAGATTGGTGAATAGCAGCATAAGTCGGCAGGATGTCCCAATTCGGCCCGGACAGCACCGCCCAATAGTCCGGCGCGGGTGGGGGAGTGCCGGTACCCGGCAGGAATGCGGCCACGGCTCCCAGCGCCTGCGCCGCCGTGTTCGCCGGAGCGGCTGAGACCGGCAGAATCGCCATTACTGAGATGACTGTCAGGACGGTCATGTGGTGTAAATTGAAAACGTTCATGCCTTTATTATGACATCGGGGATCGCGAATTCGGGCTGGCTTGACTTCGTGAAAGAATATGTTCTATCATTTACGCAGTCGACTTATGGCTTGCCCTAGAGCCTGTTATGCACTTTGTAGGCTTGTTTGGTCTGATTTGCCCCTGGCGCGGCTGAATTTAGAGTATTTCGGCCAGCAACCCGCGTTATTCG
>JBPBQB010000112.1:0-22850 GCA_050954545.1 Janthinobacterium lividum
CATCGGAAACTACCAGCAGATAAGCCGCGAGACGAGCGCGTACAGAGTACAAACTTTGCGCCTCAGCGATCTGAAGCATCTGCCGCAGACGTATCCCGATTGCCAGAAGCGCCCGTTCCGCGATCTCCGGGTAAGAATGCATGATCTCGCGAAATTGATCACGTGGCACGAACCATATCTCTGTTTCTGGTTGTGCCGCTTCGGCGTTGTAGGGATAATTGCCGCCATCGAACAAGGGCAACTCTCCTACACTGGAACCTGGCAGTTCCATACTCAGTGTCAGCTCACGGCCCCGGCTGTCCAGCTTGTAAACTTTGATTGCCCCGTTCAAGACGACGAAAAGACCCTGGCATCTCTGAAATTCCGCAAAAAGCTGCTCCCCTTTTTCTAATCGCCGCGTTTGACCTGACGTCACTATTGCAGAGACTGCCTCACTACTGACTGATTTCAGAAAAAGTACCTGCTGGAGCGCTGCTCTCAATTCCATCCATGCCTCTTTCCGTGACTAAAGTCATCGAACTTCTGCCTGCCCGTTCGGTAACATGCGTCTACTCGCAACATGGAAGGACAGTTTATTATGCCATTTGTTATCACCCAGCCCTGTAATGGATGCAAGGACCAATCCTGCGTTCCTGTTTGCCCGTGTGACTGCATTCACCCCGGCGTCATGGAAAGAGAGGGGCAAGTCTACGATCAACTATTTATTGACCCGGAACACTGCATTGACTGCGGTCTCTGCGAGATAGAATGTCCGGTCGATGCGATCTTTGAAGAAGATGAGGTTCCTTCACAGTGGGCACAATTCATCAAGCTAAATGCCGATTTCTATCATAAGTCTAAACGATGAACTTAGGCAGGAGAAATCGCCGACGGCCCCGAACAGCGAGATATGGTCACAAGCATTCTACCCGAACTGTCTGACCGGGCTGATGTTCTACTTCAATCCGGTATCGATGACGGCCTATTTACCCACGCCGTTTATGGATTGATGCGGAGTGGCGAGATGCTGGCGCATAAAGCCTTTGGACAAGCCGTGCAGGACACGCTGTTTGATCTGGCTTCGCTGACCAAACCACTAGCGACTGCCACTCTGACAATGCAGATTGTCGAGCAGGGCAGGCTGCATCTGCGCCAATCCGTTGGGCGCTTTTTAGAGGATGAGTTTGGCCCCCTGCCCCATTTCAGCGGCGTCGAAGTGCGGCATCTGCTGACACATACGTCCGGACTGCCGCCAATTCCCTGCTGGCCTGCCAATGCTGCTGGAAAGTCTCCGCATGATTTAATCGCGAGTGTTCTGTCCACGCCGACACTGCGGCCTGCCGGGACTGGTTACACCTATTCGGACACGGGATATATCTTACTGGGCGAGATCATAGCGCGTGTCTGGGGGCAGCCGCTGGAAGTCTGTTTTCGAGACGGCGCAGCAAAGCGGCTGGGATTGACGACGCTCGGATACTGCCCCGTGGGTGGCAGCATCGCACCGACTGGGAGCGAGGCGGCAGGCAGGGTGCATGATCCACGGGCGCGGGACCTTGGCGGTGTCGCAGGCCATGCAGGGCTGTTTGGGACGGCTTCTGATGTGCTGACTTTTGCGGAAGCAGTTCGCAGCAGTCGGCAGATATTGTCCCGTGCTTCTGTCGCCCGTATGGAAGTCAGCCAGATTCCTTCGGCTATCGGTGCACAGTCCTATGGCTGGTTCTGTTCGGGCAACGATTACCTGCCGCAAGGCGATCTTTTCTCTGACCTCTCATTTGGGCACTCCGGCTTCACCGGAACAGCACTTTTGATCGACCCTGCCTCTGATATTTCCCTCGTACTCCTCACAAACCGCGTCATCAATCAGTCGGAAGACGGCAGCCGCTTCCTGCGTTTGCGGCGGTTCTGGCTGAACACGATTGCGGCTTCGCTTTCCAAAAAGACTTAATCTTCTCTTAACATTTCAGCGGTAAGATTGGGTGCATCACTAGATGACGCGCCTTGAGGCGCATTCCAGAAAGGGAGGCCAGATGGCATTCTTTGGACAAGACCCCGTATTTTACGATCTGCTGGAATCTCAGGCAGTAGCCGCGCACAAAACAGCCGAAGCATTTCATTCGCTGACACAGGATTTTGGTCAGGCAAAACAGATCGCCGAAACGGTCAAGCGGCTGGAAACCGAAGCGGACAACCTGACGCATGACCTTGTCAACAAAGCTGACGCCAAGTTTATCACGCCGATGGACAAAGGCGACATGCACGGTCTGTCTCAGGCACTGGATAATATCACCGACACGCTGGAAGCGGCGACGGCACGCATCTTTCTGTATCAGATCACGCAGATCCGGCCTGACCTGACCGCGATGACCGACAAGCTGGTCCAGATCACGCAGGCGACCCGCGAAGGGGTCAACTATCTGCGCCATATGAAAGACCACAAATCGCTTTCGCCGATTTTGGTCCGCATTCATGAACTAGAAAACGAGAACGACCAGTTGTACCGTCAGGCACTTGGAGCTTTGCTGAACCAGCCTGGTGCCGACCCGATTCTTGTCATCAAATGGAAAGAAGTCTACGACCGCATTGAGATCGTCGCCGACGAATGTGAGCGGGTCGCAGACATTTTAGAAAGTCTGGTGGTGAAATATGCATGACATCCTTATACTGTTGATCGTCATTGTCGCTTTCGGCTTGCTGTTTGACTTCACGAATGGCTTCCACGATACTGCCAATGCCGTTGCCACCGTGATCTCGACTCGTGTTCTGCCGCCGACTTTCGCGATTGTCATGTGCGCGATCCTCAACTTTGCGGGCGCGTTCGTTTCTCAAAATGTCGCGCAGACTATCGCTAAAGGCCTGATCGATGCCCATGCCGCTACTCAGGAAGTCATTCTTGCTGCGGTCATCGGCGCAATTGCCTGGAATGTCCTGACCTGGTACTTCGGAATTCCCAGCTCCTCGTCCCATGCCCTGATCGGTGGTCTTGTCGGAGCAACCCTGGTATTCGCGGGAACACACGCCGTTATCTGGAAAGGCGTCGTCAGCAAAGTTATTGTGCCGATGGTCGTCTCTCCGATCATTGGCGCTGTGATTGCTTTCAGTATTATGATGCTGCTGTTTGGCCTATTCGCGAATACGAGACCAGCCAAAGTCAACGGAATATTCTCCTGGCTTCAGCGGCTTTCTGCGGCGGGTGTGGCATTCAACCACGGTCAAAATGATGCTCAGAAAACGATGGGTGTCATCACGCTTGCCCTTGTCGCATTCCATATGCTGCCTGGCGGGCACAATGTCCGCATCCCCACCTGGGTGATCGCGTCCTGTGCAACTGCCATGGGCCTGGGCACGCTTTCCGGCGGCTGGCGAATCATCAAGACCTTGGGAACAAAGATCATCGAGCTTCAGCCGATCAACGGGTTCGCGGCAGAAACGTCGGCCAGCATTGTCTTGGCAACGGCAAGCTACTTCGGGATGCCGGTCAGCACGACCCATATCGTGGTCGGCAGTGTGTTTGGGGTTGGGATTGCAAAACGCTTGAACGAAGTGCGCTGGCCGATTGCACAGCAGATGGTTTCCGCGTGGGTTCTGACATTGCCAGGCTCTGCATTGGTCGCAGGGTTGAACTTCTTTGTGATCAGCCTAGGCGGGCATCATACGCCGATGGCTATACGATAGTTATAGACCCCTCCCGCCTTGCTTCGTTCATTCTTCACTTCGCAGGGTCCCTCCCCTTTTAGGGAAGGGCTTTCGAAAGGAATTCGGCAAGAAAATGGCCCCAGCCTCTCAACATGAGACTGGGGCCTTCTGCTATCTGAAGCCCTTCTCTAACAGGGGAGGGAGACGAGCCTTAGCGAGATAGGAGGGGTTCCGAAATCCATTCACGCCCCTGGCCGAAGCGTATCCAGAAGCTGTTCCTGTTGGGTCAGCGTGTCGTGGAAAAACCAGGATGTCCAGCCGTTCGCGGATGGCAGGCCGAGGCAGGCGGCAGCGACTTTGTGAATGGAGCCGCGATGCCCCCCCGCAGAGATAGTTCCATCGGCATGAATCACCGCAGTTGTTTGACTGCTTTTGAGACGCAGCGTGGAACCGACGGCCAAGCGCTCGCTTTCGATGAAGCTCATAAACGGAATGCGAGGCTTAGGACCGCCGAGCAGAACGCCGCTTTCATCGGAGCTGGTCAGCAGGGCGGTCGAGATATTTGCGAGCCGCTTTTCAGCGACTTCGACATAGACCGCTTCCCGGTCGATTGTGATATAGCGGCGGCCTAATCGCTTGGCGACAGCGGCAGTGGTGCCGGTACCGCAAAAAGGATCGAGGACGATGTCGCCGGGGTTTGTCGTGGCGGCGATGACTCGGTGCATAAGCGCTTCCGGCTTTTGAGTCGTATGCGCTTTTTTGCCCTCTCGCGTCTCGCGCTCGCCGCCGGAGCAGATCGGGATGTACCAGTCGGAACGCATCTGCTTGTCGTCGTTCCCGGCCTTCATCTCGTGGTAATGGAACGTATACTTCTTCTGGTCTGCCGATTTCTTGGCCCACAAAAGCGTTTCATGAGCATTGCAGAAACGTGTGCCTTTTAATTGAGGCAATGGGTTTGCCTTGACCCAGCAGATGTCGTTGAGTACCCAGTAGCCGACATCCATCATCACGGAGCCGACGCGGTAAATGTTGTGATAGGAGCCGATGACCCAGAGCGTCCCGGTATCTTTGAGGACACGCTGGGCAGCAGTCAGCCAGGCACGGGTAAAGGCGTCGTACTCGGCAAACGATTTGAATTTGTCCCAGGGGTCTGTGACAGCGTCCACTTTGGTCATGTTAGGACGCCACAAATCCCCGCCAAGCTGCATGTTGTAAGGCGGGTCGGCGAAGACCAGATCAACTGACTTAGGCGGCAGAGAATTCATGATCTCGACGCAGTCGCCGAGATAGATCTGATCGACTTCAACCGCAGGTGCTGCTTTGACAGCGCGACGCCGCGTGACCGGTTTTTGGGGGGGCAAAGTGGACATAGGCAGGGTATTGTACCACGGCGGACTCAGGAAAACAATGGGAAGGGACTCAAGGGCACATAAAGTATTTTAAATTTGCTGTAGTTTTATTCGACTTGGGTAAAATACACGCATGAGCGTTTTAGAAGAAGTCCTTCGGGCAAATGCGGTGTTTGCCGGCACCTATGATGTATCTCGAGCCACTGCGCCGATTACCCGTAAGCTGGCGCTGGTCGCGTGTATGGATTATCGCATCCCGTTGGAGCAGGCATTCGGCCTGAAACCCGGCGATGCCTATGTCATCCGCAATGCTGGCGGGGTCGTGACGGAAGATGTTATCCGTTCCCTGTTAGTCGCGCATTACCGGCTGGGGGTCGAAGAGTTTCTGGTCGTTAACCACACCGAATGCGGCATGCAGACCTTCCGGGATGAAGAGCTGCGCGAAGACATCCGGCGGCGGCGCGGCACGGACTCAATCGCCCCCGAGCAGTTCCACGCGTTCCGAGACTTAGAAGACCATGTCCGTCAGCAGATCGAGCGCATCAAATCTCATCCGTGGATTCCAAGCCGCATCCCCGTCAACGGCTGCATATACGATGTCCACACAGGCCGTCTAAGCGAGATCGCCCTTGACAATGCGACGACACGTCCGCTGCCGACACTGGCTCCCTTGCTGCCGTTAGATTAGCTGCGACTTGCGTCAGAAAGAGAATGTTGGGCAATTTCAGTTGCCCAACATTCGCCTTTTACTCCACTGCAAGAATAAGGCACTTGAGATATTCTGATTCGGGTGCGTCCAAAAGCACCGGATGGTCGGCGGGCTGGCTACGGCCTTCAATCAGCTTGAGTGTCCGGCCTGCATCACGGGCTGCATTCTGGACGATCTCGCGGAACTCGACTGCCGACAGGTGATGCGAACAAGAACACGTCACGAGAACGCTGTTTGGCTTAAGCAATCGGAGGGCGACGCGGTTGATCTCGTTGTAGCCGCGAATAGCCCCGTCGCGGCTGCCCCGGTTCTTGGTAAATGCGGGCGGGTCCAGCACGATCATGTCTGTACGGTAGTTTTTGGCTTCCAGCGCACGCAGTCGATCAAAGACATTATCCGTGACGGTCTCATACGGAATGGTCAGGCCGCTGCGCTCCCACTGGCGACGGTTCAGCGCATTGAACTCCGGGCTGATCTCAACGTCAGTGACGCTTTTTGCCCCGGCGTGCGCCGCCCGAAGGCCGAACAGACCCGTGTACGAGAAGCAGTTGAGAACGTCTCGCCCAGTGGCCTGACGCGCTGCCGCTCTCTGGTTCTGCATCTGGTCAAGAAACAGGCCGGTCTTTGCGCCTGTTTTGAGGTCCGCCAGAATAGTCGTGCCATCGTCTTCCAGAACGAGATCCTCAGGAGGCGCTTCGCCTGCCAGAACTCCGACCCTCTCTTCCAGACCTTCCAGCTTCCGTACCGCACTGTCCGAGCGCTCATAAATACCGCGCGGCGTGAACTGTTCCTGCAAGGCAGCGACAATGATGTCCCGCCAGGGTTCCAGCCCTAACGCGAGAAACTGGACAACCAGAAACTCGCCGTAGACATCGACGATGAGCCCCGGCAGGCCATCCGCCTCGCCGTGAACCAGGCGGTAGGCAGGCGGCAGAGCGCCTGCTTCACTGTAATGAGCTTTTCGGTAGTGGTGCGCCTGAGATAAACGCGAATGCCAGAAGTCAGCATCGACAGCCTCGTCCCGGTGCCGAGACAGGTACCGGACTGCGATCTTGCTTTTGTGATTAAGATACCCCGCGCCGAGAGTCTTGCCGCGTGAGTCCAGAACCCGCACCACGCCGCCATTCTCGAAGCCCGCCGGTGGTCCGGTCGCGATCTCGTTGTCGTAGACCCACGGGTGACGCAGGCGGTCAGGGCGCTGAGGTTTGAGTTTTACAATTGGTAATGCCATAGTTCTATTGTACCTGACCCCATTGCACGGTATTATTACGGGATGACACTTACCGGAATAGACGTCTTAGTGCGAGACAAATTTGCGCTCTTACGCGGCAGTAAAGTCGGCCTGGTCACGAACCACACCGGGCTGACACAGGCCGGGCAGCCGACTATCGATGTGCTATATGAGGCTTCCAATGTTAGGCTGACTGCATTGTTCGGCCCGGAACATGGCCTGCGGGGCGAGTTCGATCAGCCGACAATCGCCGATGGCCTAGACCCAAAAACGGGTCTCCCGGTCTATTCGCTGTATGGGGCACGGACACAGCCGTCAGAAGAGCAGTTAGCTAATCTCGACACCCTTGTCTTTGATATTCAGGACATCGGTTGCCGCTTTTATACATATCTCAGCACATTGGGAAATATCTTGGAAGCCGCCAACGCTCATAACAAACGTGTCGTCTTACTGGACCGGCCTAACCCGATTACAGGAACGCGTGTTGAAGGCCCACTCGCCGATCCCGACAAATTGGCCTTCGTCGCCTACCACCCGATCCCGATCCGTCACGGCCTGACTTTCGGAGAATTAGCCAAGTTGATTCATGCCGAAAAGCTATTGAGCTGCCCGCTGGAGATCGTGCCCTGTCAAGGATGGCAACGCGGCAATTGGTACGATGCGACGGGGCTTCTCTGGACGAACCCCTCCCCCAATATGCGCCGTCTCACGGCGGCAGCCCTCTATCCCGGAGTTGGGCTACTAGAAATGATCAATGTCTCGGTGGGACGTGGCACGGACACACCGTTCGAGATATTCGGCGCTCCCTACTTGGACGCCCGCGAATTTGCCTCTGCTCTGAACGCCACTCATCTGCCGGGTGTCCGGTTCGTTCCCGTCGAGTTCACACCGAACGCCAGTGTCTTTGCCGATGAGACGTGCCGTGGTGTACAGATTCTGCTGACTGACCGGGATGCTCTCGATGCCGTGCGTGTCGGCATCACTTTGGCGCTGGTGCTTCGCCGTCTTGCAGCAGAACACTGGCAGCCGGAAAAGCTGATGACACTGCTGGTCAATCAAAAAGCCTATGACAGCGTGATTGCGGGTCTGTCCTATGCTAAGATCGCTTCCGGGTGGGCGGAGGATTTGAAGAGCTTTTCGCAGAGAGTGAGTGGCTATCGGCTTTACGACTGAGGAAGATGTAAAGAAAGTTTACAAATTGTGCTATAATAGAAGTGCCCACCCATGGAGACCTCTAAAGAGGCAGTCGGGCAGCCGGGGTTCCAAGTGATTGGAATAGCCATTGAGCCGGGAAGCGGAGCAATCCGTAAAAAACCATCACCGCCAGGCGGGTTTCTATGGCTAAGAAATCAGAAGAGGGATAGAGCTTTATGCTCTGTCCCTCTTCTTCGTTTTTGCGACTATGGGTACATTCGACCTGGAACTCTGCGGCATTTTTGCCAATATAAACGATCCACGGGGAAACCTGTGATAAACGATGCTGATTTGTCATCAATCCACTCAGCGACGACACAAAAATACTCACGCTTGAGATTATTTTCAGGATCACCCTCTACATTAAGCAGGTAATTTACACGATTGTAGGGATTTTGCTCATTCGGATATATTTCCGTGCCGGGATCAGATAAAGCGGCAAGAATCCAGGGAATATGTTCTGCCCGTTCCTGAACCCAGATCTCCCGTTCGCCTTGCTTATACCGATCCTTCTCCACCGGTTTGAAGCACACATGCCGGCACATATGCTCCCGAAACAAAATACGGTTACCCAAAATATCGTTGACAAAATGGTTTTGGTAACGAAGTCTGAATTCCTTTTCATAGTCCGCGTATGCCTCCTGACCGCGGAGAAGAAGCAAAGGTGGACGTGTTCGTGCACTCATATTTTTGATCCATTCCACCTTTGAGGTCTCAATTTATCCATCCTGCCTGTTCTGCTTTGGCTCTGTTTTAAGGTTGTATCCTATTGCTTCAGAAAGAACATTAATGCAAAGCTGATTGACAGAAAGATGCTTTGCTGCTTTTGTAAGCGCCAGATGGAGACCGATTGGTAGTCTCAGAGTCACACGCTTTTCTTCCTGCGTTTCCTTCAGAAGGTCAAAATATGTGATGGTGCTATAGTATTCATCAGGTGTATCAGTGTCCGTGCTGTTTCTTGGCAAGACTTTATGTTCTTTCCACTGATCTTGTGAAAATCTGCCAGATTGTATCAACAGTTCCTTTATATCCTGCTCCTGAACCTCCTTGGGAACCTCTGTAACCATAGTGATTGCTACTCTTCGTACAACATCCTCGTCCTCATCAATGCATCTTTTTATCACCCAAAAGAAATCGTCGCGATAATCATCATTTGTGTAGCTCATTTAATAGTCTCGTCCTTATATTTTCATTGGCATCATACCGTCACGATGTCATAACGTCAAGACATTAAAGAGCCACTGCGATTTTCTTTACTGTTTGTTTGGAAATCTGATTGCCTTGACTAACTCTCGCCTCAGCAGTATACTAAAAGCAGATTCAATCACTTTTAATAAATTAGGCATAGAAGACACAATGGCGCTGGACGAAAAATATTCCTTTCACGAGATCGAAGCTAAATGGCAGGCGAAATGGGCCGAGGCTGACCTATATCATGCCGAGCCGGACCCCGCAAAGCCAAAATATTATGGGCTGGAGATGTTCCCCTACCCGTCTGGGTCAGGTCTGTCAGTCGGGCATTTTAAAAACTATGCGCCTACCGATGCGTTTTTGCGGCTGAAATCCATGCAGGGCTTTAATGTCCTGCACCCGATGGGCTGGGATGCTTTTGGACAGCCCGCTGAGAATGAAGCCATTAAACGGCAGCGTAATCCGGGACCGATGGTGCGGGAATTCGCGGCGAATTATAAGCGTCAGATCAACCTGATCGGCATGGGATACGACTGGGACCGAGAGATCAATTCCAGCGATCCGGCCTACTACAAATGGACTCAGTGGATATTCCTACTCCTGTACAAGCAAGGGCTGGCATATCGGCAGAATGCACCGGTCAACTGGGACCCGGTCGACAAGACAGTCCTGGCAAATGAGGAAGTCATCAATGGCCGGGGCTGGCGCAGCGGTGCACTGGTCGAGAAGCGGTATATCCCGCAGTGGTATTTGAAAATCACGGCCTACGCTGAACGGATGCTGGCAGGTCTGGACACGCTTGACTGGCCGGAAGGCATCAAGCAGCAGCAGCGGAACTGGATCGGACGCAGCGAAGGTGCAGAAGTAACGTTCTCGGTTCCGAGTTCGGAAAGTGCCTCAATCACAGTCTTCACGACCCGGCCTGACACGCTCTGGGGCGCGACGTTCTTGGTATTGGCTCCCGAGCATCCATTAGTTGAAGTGCTGACAACCGATGCCCAAAGCGATGCGATCAACGCATATGTTACACGGGCGGGACGGGAAACGGAGATCGACCGACAGGCGGAAGGGCGGGAAAAGACAGGCGTCTTTACCGGAGCCTACGCCGCGAACCCGGTCAACGGCGAGGCGATTCCGATCTGGATCGCGGATTACGTACTGATGGGCTATGGAACCGGCGCAATCATGGCAGTCCCGGCGCACGATCAGCGCGACTTCGATTTCGCCCGCAAGTTCGGCCTATCGATTGTGCCGGTGTATCAGGAACCGGGCGCGGAAATCGATGCCGAGGCAATGACGGCGGCGACTACTGACAAAGGCGTTTTGGTCAACTCCGGGCCGTTTGACGGCCTGGCGTACAGCAAAGAGACCGTCAAGAAAGTCGCGGCCTGGCTGGAAGCGGATGGGCTCGGTAAGCCTGTCGTCACATATCGGTTCCGGGACTGGCTGGTGTCGCGTCAGCGCTACTGGGGCGTTCCCATTCCGATTATCCACTGCGCGACCTGCGGCGAAGTCGCAGTGCCGGAAGATCAACTGCCGGTGCTTCTGCCGGATGTCGAGAATTACCAGCCGACTGGAACGGGCGAAGGACCGCTGGCCGCGATTGCGGAATTTGTCGAAACGAACTGTCCGATCTGCAACGAGCCGGCCCGGCGAGAGACAGATACGATGGCTGGCGCGGCCTGCTCGTCGTGGTATTTCCTGCGCTTTGCCGATCCGAACAATGCCGATGCCCCGTTCTCCCGCGAAGCCGCCGATTACTGGCTTCCCGTAGACACGTATGTCGGCGGCGCGGAACATGCGGTCGGGCATTTGATGTATTCGCGGTTCTGGACCAAAGTGCTGCATGATGCCGGTCTGATCGGCTTTGATGAGCCGTTCCAGCGCTACCGCAATCAGGGCATGATGCTGGCCTACACGCCGGGCCGGAAGCCATCATCGGAAGATGACACAGACGAAGGCGAAGACGAGAAGATCGAAGACTGGAAGGCTATCAAGCCGGAAGACCTGCCTAAGTTTGATCCGTCTGAGATCATCTACCGCTGGGCGAAGATGTCCAAGTCCGCCGGCAACGTCGTGACCCCGGACGAGGCCTCCGAGCGGTTCGGAGCCGACAGCCTGCGTGTTTACGAGATGTTTGTCGCGCCATTCGATGAGACCGTGCAATGGAGCGAAGAAGGCATCCGTGGCTCGTCCAAGTTCCTGGCCCGTGTTTACCGTCTGGTCGCCCAAGTCTGCGAAGGCTGGAGTCCCGACTGGCGGGCCAGCGTCGCCGAGGTTTCCGGCAAAGACCGTGACCTGCGGCGCAAGACACATCAGACACTCACGCGCGTTTCCGATGACCTGGAAAACTTCCGCTTCAACACAGCAGTCGCGGGACTCATGGAATGGGTCAACTCCATGTACGAAGTCGCAAATGCTCTGCCATCAGGCACCCGCTCCGCAGCTTTGGACGAAGCCATCGAGTATTTTGTACTGGCACTTGCCCCGTTCGCCCCTCATCTCGCCGATGAGCTTTGGACAGTCGGATTAGGACAAACAGGCTTCCTGTATCGCCATTCCTGGCCGCAGGCCAACCCGGAAGCCGCGAAGAACGACGAGATCACGCTGGTCGTCCAAGTCAACGGCAAAGTCCGGGACAAGCTCACAGCCCCTGCCGATCTCAGTCAAGGCGCTTTGCAGGCCCTGGCTTTGACAAGCCCAAAAGTGATTGAAGCGCTTGGGGGCAATGCGCCGAAGAAGATCATTGTCGTGCCTGGTAAGCTCGTCAATATCGTCGTTTAGCTGGCGAAAAGTCATTAAGATGCCACGGAGTGAATTCCGAGGCTTGGAAGTGCCCAGTGTCGAAGTGACACAAGAGAGAGAATAAATCCGTTCTTGCGTCCTCTGGACGCTGGGCTTTTCTCAGCCTCGGAATTCATTCCGTGGCAAGATATAGTTGCATTCAAGCGGTTTCGCCGCACACTCACGGAGGATACACCAATGCAGGATGCTCGGGTTCGTGCGGCGCTGCTTGTCATTTGCCTGGCCTGCCTTCTCGGCAGCGGTTTTGTGCTGGTCAAAGGCCGTCAGTCTGCCCCGCCGATTGTGATTACTGCTCCGTCTACTGATGTCGTTTCGCCCAAGTCTGCGGCCCTCGCTCCGGCAGCTTCTGCTCGGCGCACAGCTCGACTCTATGTGGATGTCGCAGGGGCTGTTCAGCGGCCATCACTGTATATTCTGCCGCCAAACAGTCGGATGATGCAGGCGATCATGGCGGCGGGCGGACCGACGGCAGGGGCGGACATGGATGCAGTCAATCTAGCACAGACACTGACAGACGGCGAAAAAATCTTTGTTCCCAAACACAGTGCTGCGCCGAAAGCACTATCCTCTGCTCTGGCACCTGTCGCTGCCATTATGCCAAAGCCACCCTCTTTCGGGCTGCCCATTTCGCTTACCAAAGTCAGCAAAGGCAGTGGCAGCGGTCAATCCAATAAAGTCAGTGTCGCGTCCGGGGAACAGATCGGCTTGAACTCGGCGACTTTGGAGCAGCTAGAACGGCTGCCGGGAGTCGGACCGAGCATGGCAGGGCGCATACTCACTTACCGTCAGCAAGCAGGCGGTTTCAGCAAAATCGAAGATTTAACGCTGGTGACTGGGATCGGTCCCAAAAAGTTCGCCAAGATTCAGCCTTTCGTCACTCTCAATTGAGTGCGATTCAATAAGGTATACTAAAGCCGACACTATTTCAGGAGAGTTTTTCATGTCAGTGACGGCGATTTCCCCGGTAGACGGACGGTATGAAGCACAGACGGCAGAGTTGGCGTCGGAGTTTTCCGAAGCGGCTTTGATCAAGTACCGGGTGCGTGTTGAGATCGAATGGCTATTGTTTTTGTCCGAGCGGCCTGAGATCGGCGAAGTGCGGCCATTTACTTCAACCGAAACGAGTTTTCTGCGTGGGCTGGTCACTGATGACGCTTCACAGGCAGAGCAGGTCCGGCTGATAGAACAGACGACCCGACACGATGTCAAAGCAGTCGAATATTATTTGCAGGATAAATTGCGGGAAACAACGCTTTCGGATGTCATCCCGTTTATCCATTTCTGCTGCACGTCGGAAGACATTAACAATTTAGCGTATGCCCAGATGCTTCAGCATGGGGTCACAGAAAAATGGCTGCCGCTGGCGCATAAGATGGTAGACAGGGTCACAGAAATTGCACAGGACACGCGCGGAGTCGCGATACTTGCCCGAACTCATGGTCAGCCTGCCAGCCCGACTACACTCGGGAAAGAGATGGCGGTCTTTGTTCACCGCTGGCGACGGCAGCTCAAACAAGTTGAAAGCATCGAGTATTTGGGCAAGTTCAATGGCACGGTCGGCAACTTTCATACCCACTCGATTGCCTACCCCCATTTGCCCTGGGAAGCGCTGTCACAAGCATTTGTCGAGCGTCTGGGCCTGACATTCAACCCGCTGACGACCCAGATCGAGTCGCATGATTATATCGCTGAGTTGGCTCATGCTTTGGTGCGGTTCAACACGATTTTGCTGGGCTTTGATCAGGACATCTGGACTTATATCTCCTGGGGCTATTTCAAGCAGCGGGTGGTTGCCGGAGAAGTCGGATCGTCGACCATGCCGCACAAAGTCAACCCGATCAACTTTGAAAACTCGGAAGCTAATCTTGGTATTAGTAACGCCCTGTTAATTCATCTGGCGGGCAAGCTGCCGATCTCGCGCCTGCAGCGTGATTTGACTGATTCGTCTGCCCTGCGTAATCTGGGAACAGCGATCGCGCATTCCTATATCTCGCTTCATGCTACGCTGCGCGGACTTGGCGTTCTCGAAGTCAATCAAGCTGTCATCACGCGCGACCTAGAAAATGCCTGGGAAGTGCTGGCCGAGCCGATCCAGACCGTCATGCGCCGGGTCAGTATGCCGCAGGCGTATGAACGTCTTAAAGAGCTGACTCGCGGGGCAGGGATCACGCAGGCAGGCATTCAGGCGTTTATCTCAGATTTGGACCTCCCTGACGCCGACAAGCAGCGTTTGTTGGCGCTAACACCGGCCACTTATGTTGGTCTGGCCGAGCAGCTTGTCCGGCATATCGAGTCGAAATAATTGGCTCTGGCGCACGATGCCTAGCAGTGGTATAATAGGAAGACCGAGGATTATTTATGGCGCATGTGAAAGTTTATGTCACGCTCAAGCCGTCTTTGCTGGACGCGCAGGGCAAAGTCGTTCAGGGCGCATTGCAGCAGCTTGGCTACGCGGGTGTCGAAGAAGTGCGGATCGGCAAATATGTGGAATTGACGGTAGAAGACGGCCCGGAAATAGACGCTCAGATTAAAGAAATGTGCGGCAAGCTGCTGGCAAATCCGGTGATTGAAGACTACCGCTACGAAGTCGCTTGAATAGAAATTGATTTGAGGTGATGCGTTGAAGTTCGGTGTCATCAAATTTCCTGGTGCAAACTGTGACCAGGACTCTTATTATACGATCAAAGACGTGCTGGGACAGCCCGTCGAATACCTCTGGCACCAGGATGCTGATTTGAAAGGCGTTGACTGCGTTGTGGTTCCCGGCGGGTTTTCCTATGGCGATTACCTGCGCTGCGGCGCTATCGCCCGATTCTCGCCTGCGATGGCGGCGACTCAGGAGTTTGCGGCAAGCGGCGGCCTCGTGCTGGGTATCTGCAATGGCTTTCAGGTGCTCTGTGAGTCCCATCTGCTGCCGGGGGCACTTATTCGCAACGATAACCAGAAGTTTGTCTGCAAGCAGATTCATCTGCGGGCTGAAAACGCCGAGACGCCGTTTACGAATGCACTGACTCAGGGCCAGGTGCTGCAAGTTCCGGTGGCGCATGGCGAGGGGAAGTATGTCTGTGACGAGGAAACCATCCGTGAACTTTCCGAGAACGGGCGCGTCATTTTTCGTTATAGTGATGCTAAGGGTAATCTGACTGAGGATGCCAATCCGAACGGGTCCCGAGACAATATTGCAGGGATTGCCAGCGCTGATTTCAATGTTCTGGGCCTCATGCCCCACCCCGAGCGTGCTTCCGACCCAGCGCTTGGCTCATCCGATGGCCGGTCGATTTTTCAGTCCCTGCTGCACTTTTGGCAATAAGGGCAGCGCTTTTTCAATCATTTTTTCACACGATGGAAATAAATTAGGAGGCATAGGAAGATGAAAACTGTAGACGTGCTGCTCTATGACGGTGTCGATGAACTCGACTTTTGCGGGCCATATGAGGTGTTAGCCTCTTGCCGACGCCTAGTAGATGGCAAATGGAGCGAAAAGCCCGCATTCCATGTCCAGACGGTCGCAGACCGGCGCTCCACTATTCAATGCGCCCACGGGCTGTGCGTACTGCCTGATAAGTCTCTCGCTCAGGCCTTTGAAGCTGACATTATCATTATCCCCGGTGGACCCGGCGCACGGCGAGAAACCCTGCCCCTCCACGTTTTAGAGTTCCTGGTCAGTGCCAGCGACACCGCAGAGATCATCGCATCGGTCTGCACCGGCGCATTTATTCTGGCTAAGACCGGCCTCGCAGACGGTCATCAGATCACAACCCACGCCGCTCAGATCGAAACGTTAGCAAAACTTTATCCAAAGGTACGGGTCGTCAAGGGAGCCCGCGTTGTGAACGGCGGTGGCACTCTTATGTCATCGGCAGGAATATCGGCAGGAATAGATTTGGCATTAGCGATCATTGCTAGATATGAAGGCAAAGAAACCGCACAGTTTGCGGCCAAGCGTCTGGAATGGACCGGCAACTGGGCAGAATCCAGCATTCATCCTGCCCCTGCTCCTACCACGGCTCGGACAGGGCCGCTCGTCCGGCGCTAAGACCATACAGACACAAAGAGAGGAGGAAGCAGTTATGCTTCCTCCTCTTTTTCAGTTCAGCGGCAAATCAATCGGGATGACAGGATTCGAACCTGCGACCCCCGGGCCCCCAGCTCGGTGCGCTAACCAAACTGCGCTACATCCCGCACTGACATCACCTGCGAACGTGTTATTATAGCAGATTGACAAAGCTGCTGTCAACAATAAATCAGACATTGACAGTCACGCTCAAGGCGGCTATAATAGAGAGCGACATGGACAGGTGCCGGAGTGGTCATAACGGAACTGTCTTGAAAACAGTCGGGGTCGCAAGGCCCCCGTGGGTTCGAATCCCACCCTGTCCGCTGCAATTACGCGTGGGTGTTACTCTAATTTCAGAGTAGCACTTCTTTTTCTCGTTTTTAACTGGCGCAGAGCCGGTTGCACCCGGCCCAGGGCCAGGTAAGGGGACAGTACAGGTCAGTTATGCCAAATACTACGATCAAAACTCCGGCCAAAAGCCGCAAGAAATCGCCTGCAGGCGGAGCCGCGCCGGGCCATTTCCTTCTCAGCGAAGCGGAGCCGGACGTCCTGACCTGGCAAGAAGCGGCCCTTGACTTCGTGCGGCAGATGCACGGGGGCAGCGAGAAAAAGACGCAGCAGTTCTACCAAAGCCAACTCTCGATCTTCGGGCGCTGGATGACGGCCCAAGGCACGGCGGTCTGCGCTTTCCGCGTTCGGCATCTGCGGGAGTACATCGCCTTCCGCGCCGAGTCGGGCATCAGCGAATGTACCCGCCGCCACGACGTCATCGCGATCCGCATGTTCTGCCGCTTTGCCGCCGGGGAGGGCTACATGCCCAGCAACCCGCTCGTCGACTACGCCGTGCCCCACGCGGAGAAGGGCTACCGCAAGTCCCCGACGCAGGCCGAAGTCCGGGCGCTGCTTGCTGCCATCCCTGCCCGCTGGAGCGTCGCCGTCAACCCAAAGGTCGCCCACGTGCCGCCAAAGACCCGGACGTTTCTGTCCCGCCGCAACTACGCCATCATCGCGGGCGTTGTAGACACCGCCTGCCGGATCGGGGAGATCCTCGCGCTGGGACTGTCCGATTACGACGCGGCCCAGGGCGTGATCCATATCCGAAAAAGCAAGGGAAACCGGCCCCGCACCCTGCCCGTGTCCCCCCAGTGGCAAAAAGCGGTCGACGCCTGGCTCCGGGTGCGCCCGAAGTGCGACTCCCCCGCCCTGTTCATCACCCGCTACGGCGAGCAGATTTCTCCCAGCAATTTCGGCGATCAGTTCCACGACAACCGGATTTGGGCCCGGCAGACCTACGAAGCCGAGTGCGCCGCCGCCGGGACTGTGCCCGACGATGCGTTCCTGTCCTCCTTTACCCTGCACGGACTGCGGCACTACGCGGCGACTCTGCTGTCCGAGGCCGGGTGGGAAGTCGCCCGGAAGATGCTTGGGCACAGCTCGATCAGCACCACGGAGCGCTACGTCCACTCGGATCAGGCATTCCTGAAAGACGGTCATGCATCCGCGTCCCCGCTCGGACGGCTGCTCGTGAACAAGCGCAGCGAAGCCCAGAAGAAGCGCCGTTTGGTCTAGCGGCAAAGAAAGATTTATTGACAGTACACGGCTTGACAGAAAACCAAGATGGTGTTATACTGGCGCATGATAAATAAAGTTCGGATTAACTTTGCTTTGACCAAAGAAGCGCGGGATCTTCTGCGCGGGATCGCCGACGCGAAAGGAATCAGCATGAACGCGGCCCTGGAAATTATGATCAGAAAGGCAAGTAAAAATGGCAGGAACACCTAAAACATCAATCTCGCGCAATGACTACCTGAGACTATTGGGGCTATTGACACTCGCGAAAGATCACAACAAAGCCCTGAGTGCCCTTCAGCGCTCCGCCGAGGAAATCACTGGGGAGACCGGTGACGGCACTGAAAGTGGCAATTACGGGCACACCGCCGATGCGATCTATGACGAGGGCAGCAATTCAATTGATGCCCTGCTGCGTAAACTTGGGATCACTGTTGAGATGGACACACTCTAAAACAAGTACCGAAAGGAAACGGATAATGCCTACATTTACCATGAGCACTCAGATTAAGGTTGCCTTCGAGTCTTGTGCCCGCTGCGGCACTGTCTTCGGAATGACAGAAGAACTGCAAAACCAATTTCGTAAGAACAAAGAAACCTTTTACTGCCCAGTCGGTCACGCCCAGTCCTACACTCGAAGCGAAGCGGACAACTTGAAAGCGCAGCTTAAAGCCAAAGACGACGAGCTCCTCCGCACGAAGCGTCGCCTAGAGTGGGAAGAGACGAATGCGAACCGCCTGAAGGAAAACCTCAGCCACACCGAGCGCCGCTTGTCCGCGACCAAAGGGGTTCTGACGCGGACCAAAAACCGGATCGCAAATGGTGTTTGTCCGTGCTGCAACCGCTACTTCGCCGATCTGCACAAGCACATGAGCGGCCAGCACCCGGACTTCCAGGCGGAAGAAACCATCTCGGCCCTGCCTGCCCTGCTCGATCCGTCCGGTGCGCCGCCACTGCCCACCGGCGAAGACATGATGCACCAGGAGCAGCCCAGCGAAGCGTCTACGGCGATTCGGCGAGGCCGACCAAAGGGCAGCCGGAACGCGGCGAAAGGGCAACGTCATGCCTGCTGAACCTGCACTTGCGAGCGAACCGGAAGGGCGTCTCGCCCGCGACGTGAACCGCTATTTCGAGGAGTACCGCCGCGTCCTCTGCACGATCCATGCCGACGCCGTGGAGAAAATGCCCTTGCCGCTCTTGGTCGTGCTGGACGACCGATTCGGCGCAGGCTACCAACTGGCACTGATCCATGCGGCTCAGATGCTTCAGGAGTTAGGAACGAGGAAATGACGCATCGACGCATCAAGCAGTTCTGCAATATGGAACTTGCGTATTGGGGTCTGGCAACCTATCGGTTTCGGACAATACGTTTTCAGTGAATAGGAGCGAGAAAATGATTGCGATTACATGGCAACCATATCGGATTAATGAACTAACTGATCGCACCTGTATTCACTTTATGCGGAGCCGCAATGAAAAACAAACAGTTTGTGGAATTCAGTTACCATCACCAAAAAGAGCCAGTATTAAGACTTCGGCATGCGTTGACACCGAAAACAACAAAGGGTTTTATTATTTCAATGTCTTTGAAGAAGACCCGTTTATAGATACCAATATCTTTGAGGATAAACCACTCTGTGAAAAATGTCGACGGATCAAACTGAAAGCAGAGAGACTACCTTGCACACCCTATGAAGCACTTAGTAACGAAGGCAAGGTTATTGTTGATGAATTGACCGGATCACTATACTACAATCTTGAAACGAAACGTACTGTAAGATTCCCAGTGCCCCAGTCAAAGAAGATTGCAGAAATAGCGCAACAGATTTTGGCTGAGGCAGAAACCATTGGAGCGAATCCGTTCAACTACGAGATTGATAAATATATCGGTAACAGTGAATTATCGGGGTACAAAAATAAGCTGCTGCAATGTGCTGTTGAAATTGTTCAATGCCTTGAAGCAATTAATTTCTTGGAGCAGCAATAAATAAAAACCGGTGCAGTAAGTATTTACTGCGCCGGCATGATGTGACGAAAACAGAAAGATGCAAATATATTGAATACTCCAAACGAGCCATCAGGCGACATAGACATGAGCAACATGGTTGATTTTGGCATCACTAGTCCCTTTTGGATCTCAGCCGCTTTTGGCAGCGATAAGTATAAGCGAGGCAATCTCTGTTGCCCACTTTGCAGTACCAAAAGTATCAGTTTTGACACTAGTTACCGAGCTGACATTTTTACATCAAACAAACATTTCACCGTTGATCTTGCGAAGGATATAATAATCGAGGAATCCGACAGCGGATCTTTACAAGACGTTCAAAGTTTCGTAATTCCTCTGGTGTGCAAAGAAGGTCACAGATTCCACTTTGACTTGCATTTTGATGAGGATGATCCTGAAGATGGAATAAAAATAGTCGTTACACTTGAAGACGCTGAGTACACTGAGCTTTTTCCAACAGAATACAAGAAATGGAAATAAGCCAGAAAAGCCTCATGCAGTAATTACTGCATGAGGCTTTCGTTTTGCCTGCACTCAGATCAGGTAAGCGGAGAGATCGTCCGCCGTCCCGTAAAAATGGGACGCGTCGCAGGTGCGGGCGACCCCTGCGACGGTGGCACTGTCGGTATACTGCCAGGCAAAAAGCGTCACGCCCGCAGGTAGAACCGGCATGACGGCCCGGTATGCCGCCAGCCACAGCGGCCAGCGGGACGGCGACCCCAACACGTCTCGCCAGAAGGCAAACGACGCATACAGAATCGGCTTGTGTCCGCGCTGCTCCAGATCGGTAAGCGCGGCTTCGGTCGTCGCCTTCGTCAGCCCCAGCTTTTCCGCATCGACAATCGGCTGTAAATCCCCGGCTTGGAGATGCGCGACGTGCAAGAAGTATTCTGCCTGCGCCGCCCCGTTGCTTGGGTTGATAAACGCATACGCGCCTGCGATCAGTCCGACGCTCCGGCCCCGCGCCATGAAATCCAAATAGGTGGGGTCAGTATAATCCGTGCCCTGCGTGGACTTCGTGATAAAGGCCGGGATGCCTGCGTTCGCCATGTCATGGAACTGAATGTCTGGCTCGAAGTGAGAAACGTCTGGAATTAAGAGAGTCATTCGAATTCCTTTCTAAGTACCGAGGACACCGGCCCCAGCTTCGATCTTCTGCGCTTCTGCGGCCAGCGCGTCCGTCGCCGCTTTCCCGACGACTCCGCCAAGCTCGCCGACCGAGAACTGCCCGGTCCGGGTTTTCAGCAGTTCGCTCACGACCTGCGTGCTTGCCGCGACGCCTGCGGCTTTCCCGGCCTGCTCCGCCTGGGCGAGAATGTCCTGAAGCTGCGCGGCCCGGGCGGCTTTCGGGGCGTTGATGAAGGCGTTGAAGACACTCGCCAGTTTCCCGGCAATCGAGAGGGTCTCGGTGGACGTCGGACGAAAGACGCCCGCAGCGGTGGGCGCGACGGGAACACTGCCGGCGACAAAGACAGCGGCGAGCGCGAGCTGCCCGCCGTGCGTGGTGGCAAGCACAGGTGCGGCCATCAGAACGGCGACTGCCGCCGCGAGGCCAACGGATAAACGTGCGCCGAGGCGCTTGAAACTGAGGTTCATGGGGCTAGTTCTCCTGGGTGGGTGTCGAGGGTGTTAAGAGTGAAGGTGTTAAGAGTGAACTGAGGACATCGCCGGTCAGTCCGCCGAGTGGCAGGACGCCTTCGGCTTTGACGGCGACCGCATTGACCGCTTCGCCAATCAGGGCCGACTCAAGCGCCGGGGCGACGGCTTTGACTTCATCCGACTGAGCCCGGTAGTTGGCCGCGCCTGCCGTCATACCGGCGATTTTCTGGTTGATAAACTGCCAAAAGTTGAACATTAGGTTTCTTTCTGAGCGGTGCCTGTTGCCCTGCCGATCATTGCCCTGCCGGTCAGTTCCGGCAGGTTCTGCGAAAGCTGGGTGAGGAGCAAATCTTTTCCGGCCAGCTCGCGGATGAGCGCAATCTCGCGGCGGGCGATTTCCTGGTACTTGTCCTGCCAGTCCGCTTCGCGCTCTTCCGCGTTCTTGCGGTCGACCCGCGCCTGCGTCAGCTCGGCCATGATCTCCCGGTGCAGCTCATGGCCTTCTTTGCGGCCCGCTTCTCCGGCCCCGAACCGGCTTTTGAGGTACTCCGTCAGGAACGGCACGAGAAGCGCGGCCCCGATAGTCAGAAGCGGGATATACTGCGTAGCGATCATGGATCCCGCTCCTAATCATGGGGATTTCGGGGAAGTGCAAAGCCCTCCAAAGATGGGGAAGACGCTCGTGCCAGGGGAAGTTTTCGGGGCGCGAGCCGCCACAAGCACCAGACCGACACGCCCGCCTGAATAAACAGGTAGAACTCCCAGGACAGGCTTTGCGGGCAGGCGAGGAAGAACCCCACCGCAAGCGCGGCGTTCGTCCCGCATAGCCAGCGCATCGCCGTCCGCATGGCAAGGCACCGGAGGCGCATGGGCCAC
Organism: Janthinobacterium lividum; assembly: GCA_050954545.1. Lineage (GTDB taxonomy): Bacteria > Armatimonadota > Armatimonadia > Armatimonadales > Capsulimonadaceae > JANXMY01. The sequence goes on from JBPBQB010000112.1 coordinate 22,198, forward strand.
AGGAGCGCCCAGAGCTGCCACAATCCCAGCGCCAGCATCCAGCCGCCCAGCACCCGCGCGTGGAACCAGCACAGAACGCCGGTGTGCAGCCAGTCGTAGATCAGGGGCGCGACCGCGTAAAACGTATCGCCGCAGCTCAGGGCTTTCAGGCCAAACAGCACGGGCCAGATCGCGAGGATAAACTGCGCGATGGCGGGCTTTTGCCGCATGAGCCGCTTGAAGTTCCGGGCCGCCGCCCGCAGGTCGGACGGCAGGGAGCGGACATGAACGCGCAGCCAGGGCCAGAGCAAAAGAAGCTGGCTAACAAGGGAAAGTGCCATGTGGGAGTAGCCGGAGCGCGGGAGGATTGTCACGGACAAAAGCGCGGGATTTTATGACAGCATTAGGCTTGACAGAAAAGAAGCGAGGCTGTATAATGAGGCAGCCGAGGTGTACAAGAGAAAGAAGAGTCCTGATCTTGTGCGGAAGCGCCTCGGCATCCTTGCGGGGTAGCTCAGAGGTAGATCGCTTGGCTCATAACCAAGATGTCGCCGGTTCGAATCCGGCCCCCGCGCTTAACCCCAAGAAGGGAGAAGCTCTCGTGACGGCGAGCAATTTCCAAAGCCGGGGCACCGGTGAGTAGATCAGTCATGCTTCTCCCCAAGCCACTTTTC
>JBPBQB010000132.1:0-22574 GCA_050954545.1 Janthinobacterium lividum
ACGCTGATCGAGCTGCTTGTCGTCATCGCTATCATCGCGATTCTCGCCGCAATTTTGTTCCCCGTTTTCTCACAGGTCCGCGAAAACGCCCGCCGCGCTTCCTGTCAATCTAATTTGAAGCAAATCGGGCTTGCTGTTGTTCAGTATGAGCAGGACAGTGACGAACAGTACCCCCCGGCGGGCTCCAATCAATGCGGAAGCAACGGCAGCTTCTTTTGGGTGATTTATCCTTTTGTGAAATCGCCAGGCGTTTATAAATGCCCGGATGATCCATCAAACTTTGGATCGAGCTACATGGTCAACGAAAATATCGATACTATCACCGGCCCTAATCAGGACCTGTACGGCTACTGCGGCGGCGGGGGGGCAACCCCGGCCGGTGTTAATCTCTCACAGGTTGTCGCCCCGTCCAACAGCGTCTTAGTGCTCGAAGGTCTCGTCAATCCCAACGCAGGAGGTGGGTATGGACAAGGCAATCGAGCTGATGCAAGCCATGGTCTCGATTACTCCGACTACCATCCGGCCCAGTATGGAGGGCGAATTTTAACGCAATTGAACAACATGCCAGGACCGTTTCATGGGAGTCACGACAAAGTGAACCTTCTTTTCATTGACGGCCATGTCAAGTCGAGCCCTTCGATGGTTGACATCCCAAGTCTGAACGTATCCATTCCCCACACTGACCCTGTGTCCAATCCGTACATCACCTGGGACGTCGTAACACCTGCGGCCAGTAATACTTATCCAAACAACTGGTGAACATAGGTACAGCTATTCGGAAGCAAGATAGAGGAGGGCAGGTGATCTGCCCTTCTGTATCTTGATGCTAGTGCCCCTGTCCGGCCTAAATCTCCTGCCACGCTGAATTATGACACCTTATTTGGCTTCTATGGTCAATTGTATGATTGGCCCTTTTGCTTTATAATGAAGACAGCTATTTTGCCGCATTTGCTATAAGGAGAACATTCCATGAAACGCCGTCCCTCTCTTACGCTGAAAGGCTTCACGCTGATCGAGCTTCTCGTCGTCATCGCCATTATCGCCATTCTCGCGGCAATTTTGTTCCCTGTTTTCCAGAAAGTGCGCGAGAACGCCCGCCGCGCTTCCTGCCAGTCTAACGAAAAACAACTGGGACTGGCTTTTATGCAGTATATTCAGGACAGTGATGAAAAGTATCCTTACGGGACGGGAATGGGAACAATACCGGTAACACGGGTATTGCAAACGATTGGGCGCGGGACATCTATCCGTTCACTAAAAGTATTGGCGTGTACAAGTGTCCCGATGACTCTACCCAGCCTCAGATCCCCTGGATTCCTGCGTCCGGTAATGATCCTGTTTACCCTGTCTCCTATGCCTACAACGTAGTGCTCTTTCGCAGTGAAACTAATCTTTGTGGACCTGCTATGCTCGGTATTAATAACGCGTATTCTCAGTTGAACTCTTCTGCGGAGACGGTCAATCTGGTAGAAGTGACTGGCGATTGGGAAGACTTCCAGTTCCCCATGGAGGCAGGCGTGAGTACTATTTCACCCGTTACTGAGGGCAGTGGGGTTGTAATTTCCAGTTTTAATAGTCCTATCGGCAATTTCGCGACTGGTCCGTTCGGCAATCCTTTAGTTCCTATTAACCCTGCCTCGGCCTCTGTGCCGCGGACCGGTCGCCACACCGACGGCTCCAACTACTTGTTCTGTGACGGTCATGTTAAGTGGCTGCGCGGCACCCAGGTTTCCAATGGCAACGCCGCAAGCGCTCCTGGGGATGCACCGACCAGTTGCCGTGCTGCCGGTACTGCGAACTTGAGTGCGTCTGGCATGGCGGCGACCTTCAGCCCGATCTAAGCTTGCAACAGACCGCAACTAAACGATAAGTGAGCCGTTGAGTCAAGCGCTTGACTCAGCGGCTCATTTGCGTTTTTGCCGGCGTCTCCGTCAGGCCATGGATGGCCGGGCACACTCTTATAGGTCTGACCCTGAAAACTTTGATGGCGCTTTTCGATCTGGGATGGCTGCTCCTGCTCACCCTGATCCTGTTCGGTGGGCTGCTCGTTTTGCCCGCTTGGTCGGCATCTGCCGCACCTGCTGGATTCAGTATGGTTACGCGGCACGAAAAGAATATATTGTGAGCAGATACGCGATCACGTCTGCCGGCGATGATCCTGAAAAAGACCCGCAGAACTGGACGCTGCTTGGTTCGGAGGACGGCTCTCAGTGGACCTCGCTCGACATTCAAAAATCTCAGGCATTCCTCAGCCGGGGACAGCGGCGCATTTTCACCTTCGCCAATGTCCATGCGTTCCAATTCTACCGCCTCCAAATCCAGGCGGCTGCCGGCTCTGCCGCCGCCGGTGGGGTCCAGATAAGCAAGCTGGAATTTCTTGAACCTATCCCTGCACGCACAAAAAACGGGTTTCCGGCAGCCCGGTGAAAATATCTGCGGCAGAACGCCGCCAGCGAGGAACCCTGATGCCACGATTCTGCACTCCACGATTCTACATACAGCAGCGAGCATTTTGCGTCGCGCTGTTTATCACTCTTACTCTCGCAAGCCTGCCTGCGCTCCGGGCCGACGACGTCAAGCCTTTTCTGCACCCGCTGTTTACCGACAACATGGTCCTGCAGCGCGGCCTCGCCGACCCCGTCTGGGGCTGGACCACGCCGGGGGCGGCCGTGACCGTGCGCGTGGCAGGCAAAGGAGCGCGGGCGCTGGCCGGGGCGGATGGGAAGTGGCTGGCGTCTCTGCCGCCTCTGCCGGTGGGAGGGCCGTACACGCTGACCGTGTCGGGTCCGCAGTCTGTGACGCTCCGCAACATTTTGGTCGGCGATGTCTGGATCTGTTCCGGGCAGTCCAACATGGTGTTCGGGATCGGCAGCGCGATCAACGGACCTGCCGAGGTGGCGGCAGCCGATCACCCAAAGATTCGCCTCTTCACAGTAGGCAATGCGATTTCCGCTGCCCCTAACTCCCTGCTGGCCGGTCAATGGACAGTGTGTACGCCTAAGAACGTCTCGAACGGCGGCTGGAACGGCTTTTCGGCAGTCGGCTACTTCTTCGGGCGTGATTTGCAGCAGGCGGTGCATGTGCCGATCGGCTTGATCTGCACCGCCTGGAGCGGAACTCCGGCGCAGTCGTGGGTCAGTCAGGAAGCCCTGCTTCAGAAGCTGCCGGAGTTTCGGCAGGAGATCACTGACGCCGATGCGATCCGCGCTGATCCGCGAACACTGGCTCAGCGCAATGCAGAGTGGTACACGAAGAATGACCCCGGTCTTCCGGCGAATTGGCAGTCGGCGGCGCTTGACGACTCCGCCTGGAAGACAATTGCCCTTCCAGGCTATTTCCAGGATGCAGGCATTCCAGAGCTGAGCAGCATCAACGGCGTCGTCTGGTTCCGGCGCACGTTCGATCTGCCTGCCGCTGATTTGGGGAAAGCCGCCGTGCTGCATCTCCAGGCGGATGATGACGATACGACCTGGGTCAACGGGACAATGGTAGGAGCGACGGTCGGTGCCCCAAGCAGCACCTATCCGCTGGCTGCCGGCCTTCTCAAGCCGACCGGGAATGTGATCTCTATCCGGCTGCTGGATCGAGGCGGCAAAGGAGGCGTTCATGGCGACCCGGCAGACCTGAGCCTGGAAGTGCCGGGGGGCACGGATGTCCCGCTGGCCGGGTCATGGCGCTGCCATGTCGGGATCTCGCTGGCCCAGGCGACGCCCCTGCCGGTCGACGTGGTAAACGATCCGTATGTGCCCGGCGTTCTCTACAACGGGATGATCTCGCCTTTGATCCCGTTCGGCATAAAAGGCGCGATCTGGTATCAGGGCGAATCCAATGCGGGAAACGGCAAACAGTACCAGACCCTCCTGCCGACGATGATCGGGGACTGGCGCACCCGTTTCGGCGTTGGTGCCTTCCCCTTCCTGATCGTTCAGCTTGCTAATCTCGGGCAGCCGCCCGCACAGCCCGGTGGCTCCGGCTGGGCGGAGCTGCGGGAAGCGCAGCTGCTGACGGCGGAGCGGCTTCCGAAGACCGGCCTGGCCGTTGCCGTCGACATCGGGGACGCGAATGACATTCATCCGAAAAACAAGCAGGAAGTGGGGCGCAGGCTTGCTTTAACAGCGGAAGCGATTGTTTATGGGAAGAAGCTCGAATATTCCGGGCCGCTCTACCAGGGCATGACTGTCGAAGGCGGCGCGATCCGCCTGCACTTCCGCCATGTCGGGGGCGGGCTCGTGGTCAAAGGAGGCGGGCCGCTGACCGGATTTGCCATCGCCGGGGCGGACGGTCACTTTGTCTGGGCGGCGGCGAAGATTGTGGGATTTTCGGTGGTGGTGACGTCGCCTGCTGTGCCTGCGCCGTCTGCGGTGCGGTATGCGTGGGCGGATAACCCCACCTGTAATCTTTACAACCAGGCGGGGCTGCCCGCCTCGCCGTTCCGTACAGACAGCGGCATAAAGTAGACGGCCGGGGCTTGCCCCGGCCCCTTGCAGCTATTTAATCCCGTGCAGCTATTTGACCCATTCCGGTATATCCGTCTTGTTACACGCGAGAAGCTGTGCGTACAGAGCGTCCACATCCCGGCTGTTGCGGCAGGGTGGGTAGGCATAAAAACCCTGAAGGAACCGGTGTGCGTCCTCGTGAATGATGGCATCGGCCACAAGCGTTTGGGATTCGATCAGTGCCTGCGTGACGCCGACCGTTGCCGGCGGAAGAGTATGCCGCGGCTGCGGAGTTATCTGGCCGGACTGCAGACGCATCGTGTATTCCGTGATGACATCGTCCTCGAACCCAGGGATAGCACCGTTGTTAAGATAGCTGAGGGTCACGTCTACAGGCTTAGTTCCGGCAAGACCTTTGATCACGAGATTTGCCGTCATGACCGCTGGGTCATCCCCACGGCGTGAGGGGTCATTCCACTGTTCTTCCGTCAGTGTCTCTTTGCTGAGGCGAATAAACTCGGCGACTTCCCGCTGCCGTCGCCCCGCTGCGTCCTGATCCTGCGGCCTTGAGAGCTCCCGCCGTCCTATCTCGACCGCTTCCTGATAGTACATCAAATGCGGCAGTCCGTCACCCTCGGTAGAAAATAGGAACGCATCGAACTTCCGATAGGCTTCCACCATTTTAGTGAACATCAGCTCAAAATGCGGGCGCATACTCTGCGGATGCATCGCATCGAAATCCAGTGGCTTTTCGAGCCGAGCATTTAGGATGGGAAAGAAGTCTTCGCCGTCCAGCCGCAGAGCCTTGATCCAACTGATATGGTTGGTGCCGACCACTTCCGCCTCAAAATCGAACCGGATGTCTTTCCAGCCCATCATCCGCGAGATGTCGTAGCTATGGTTTGCCTGCCCGGCACAGATACCGATCGCGCGAATACTGGTCGCGCGGTTCACCACTGCGGCTAATGTCGCGATGGGATTGGTAAAGATAATCATCGTGCCGTCGGGTGCCACCTGCTCCATACGGCGGGCAATATCGAGTACCAGCGGGCCGCCGCGAACCGACAGGAAAGCCCCGTTGGCGCTGACATTGTCCGATCCCAGAAACCCTGCCTCAAGGCAAAGCCGTTCACTTTGAGCGCCCATGGCTCCGTTCCAGGGACAGACAATCACTGCCACGAAATCCGCGCCCTGCAGCGCTTCGTCGAGCGTTTCCGCGCAGTGAATGGTCACTCCGGTGACTTTTTGCAGCTCCGGGCACTGTTTGACATAGGCTTCAACAGCCTTTGCCCGTTCCAGACTGCGATCATAAAGCGAGATTTCCAACTTGGCTGGAAGCTCGTCCCATTGCAGCAAATCCCGGATTTGCGGGACCAGTGAAAACGACCCTCCGCCGATATAAGTGACCTTCATACGTTTCTCCTCTTCCGTTTGCTGGTTTCTTGATCAAGCACCCGCTAGGCGGCTGCAAAAATTACTTGGTGATGATTGGTCGTGTCGGCATGCCTTTTGTCAGGTCTCCGAAGATCAGCGGGCGCTGCATCGCCGTCGTCTCCAGGTCAAGGCGCTGCGCGGTGGCGGCCGCCCCGCCGAAGAAACGGAACCGGAAGTCGTGGACGCCGTCGTCCGAATAGGTCTTGCGGTAGGCTTCCAGCGTCTTGCGTTCCTCGTTCGACGTGAACGGGTCGCTGTTTGCCATCAGCGGGCTTCGCAGGAGGGTGAGACGCAGGCGAGACGGAGTGCCGTCTAAGGCGAAAATGTCCGGCGCGGCAATTCCCAGCGGTCCCTGCGCCGTCTGCACCAGCGTCCAGTCGCGCAGCGGCATCTCCCGGGCGTCGTTCGGTCTTGCGAGTGAGCGCCCTGGAATGCCGTCAAGACGCTGTTCAGCCGCTCCCGGAAAGTCCACACACAGCTTCAGAACTTTGTAGCGCTCCTGCCACAGAACGCGCAGCAGCAGCTCGACAAACGGCTGACCGGCATAGACCCGCCATTCGGCGGTCAATCGGCTGCTGCCGATCTGTCCTTCCTGGATCACCGACGCCATCAGCGGGCCGGAGTCGGGAGCTTCTTTCTGACCGTCCCAGGCCGCCTGGGCCGCCGCTTCCTGCGGATACCCTGGATAGGCACCGGGGTAGACAAGGGGATGCGACCAGGTATCCGTTGGATCTTTGATCAGCTCAAGAGTAGGGGCGATCGTCAGTCCCCCCGGCAGGGAAATCTGCCCGGCGTCCCAGGCGGCGGCTCCAGATATCAGCCGCGTTCCAATGGACTGTGCCGAAGCCGCTGGAACTGCCGGCGGGGCCGTTTCCATGAGGCGAAACGTGGACAGCTCATTGGCGGCAAGACTCACGGGAAAGAGCAGCCGGGGGTGCTTCAGCGTGGTCGGGTCTGCCTTACCGTGGCTGTAAGCCGTTTCTTCCGGGTTCATCAGTTGGAGCGGGACGGATCGGCCCTGGCTGTCCACCAGCCCCCAGCCTGCCTTCCAGCCGCTGAACTCGAGCCAGGGCTCAAACTCGGCATAGCCTTCATAGGGATGGTCCGAGGCGTTCAGCATGACAAGGCGCTGCTGCGGGGCTTCCGGGATCACACGGTACAAACGGCGCAGTCCGATTTGCAGCAGGTCGTCTGCCTTTGCCAATGCTAAACCGACTTGATTCAAAATAATCGGATAGGCTGAGGGGATCGAGCTGCCGCCGAGAATGTCATGGAAGTGGGCAAAGCAGACCTGCTGCCAGGCGTCCTTCAGGTCTGCCTGCGTTTTTTCGGGCGACTCCAGCGCCTGCGGGTGTGCATCGCGCAGACATTCCGCCTGCCGGAGAAGATGTTCGGCCCGGCGCACAGCCACATGGATCGGGCGGTAGACGCTGTAGCAGCCGACCGCATGCTGCTGAAGCTCACCCGTCACCGTCGGCAGCGTTCCCTGGTAGGCGTCGACCTCGTCGAAGAAATCGCTTAGCGAGGACAGAAGCAGCGTGCAGCCGGGGATCGAGTCTTTGTTTTCCCGGTACCAGGCAATCAAGCTCTCTGTGGGCCCGCCACCGTGGTCGCCGACCCCGACAAAGCAGGCGGCATGACCGAGGCCGGGAGGGAGCCCCTGTGTGCTTCTCAAAATGTGCGCTTCCGACAGTTCCTGCGGCGCATAGCCGCTGTTGATTCGGTACACGGTGACCGGCTCTTCGTCAGGCGTTCCGCGCCAGTGAAAGAGTGTCGGGAGCACTGTTTCGTGATCTTCCGGGCGCATCATGACATACCGATCCTGGCCGTAGCGGCGCAGGAGGCTGGGCAGAGCGGCGGAGTGGCCGAACGAGTCGACGTTGTAGCCGATCCGGGGAAAGATCCCGAAGCGGTCCATAAAGTAGTCGCGCCCCATTTCAATCTGCCGCTCGAAGCCCCATTCGCTGGGCGCATTGCAGTCCGGCTGGATCCACCAGCCGTTGACGATCTGCCAGCGCCCTGTTTTGACATGCTGACGGATGCGCTCGAAAAGCTCCGGGTCCGTGCGTTCGACCTGCCAATAAATCCATGCTTCGCCCCGTGTGAAGACAAGGTCCGGGTGCGTGTCCATCCGGTCGCAGGCGCTGCGGCAGGTGGCGAGTGCCTCGTCCATGCCTGCCTGCCAGGGCCAGAGCCAGACAGGATCAAGGTGGGCGTTAAAGATCAAATGCACTTTCGTTGTCATATTATTCTCCAGATTCCAACAGGATCGTGTGAATCCCGAAGGCCCGCAGCGGTACCTGAACCTGCCCTGCCTGAACAGGCAAATCGGATTCGGGTTCTTCCAGAAGGTTCGCCAGCCGGACACGCGTAAATTGGGCGGGGACCGTAAGCGTCACGCTGCGTGCCTGCCCGAGCTGTTCCGCCACGCGGACTGCCAGGCCCGTGCCGTCAAATTTCTGTTTCACGGCAGAAACAAAGGCGCCAGGATCGGCAAGGCTGAGCCCGCTCTGCCAGCTTCGCGTGCCGGCGGGGACATGGAAAGCTGCCACCGCATCATTGAGCACCGCCGCCGCTTCCAGTATCCGCGGCAGGTTCGCACCCGTATTGGGCATGAGGGCAAACCGGAAGCGATGGTGGCCGCCGTCGCGAAGCTCTGCGGTAGGAAGCGGATACTCCTGAGCGTACCGGGTCAAAGCATGGCCGAACCCCGGTGACCGCAGGATAGAATACATCAGTGTCCCGTTTTCGATGCGTGCGGACGGTGTGCCGGTGTTGAAGACAGCCATTCCCGGTACATCGCCTTCCGGCTCCGTTGCGGCAAAGTGCAGGGCGGGCCAGTCTCCGTTGGGGGACCACAGGCCGGTTTCGGTCATCTCGTACCGGTCGCGCATCAGAACGCCATAGGGAATATGATAAAGCCCTCTATCCGTGGACGCGCGTGTCGGGAATGCCACACGAAGCCGATGGTCGATGCCTGCCCAGAAGATTTCCATCTCGATCTCGATCCAGGGCAGCCCTTCCAGCAGACGCACGGTTTGAAGCCATTCCAGACCGAAGACGGAAGGATGGGCCTCAAAGCCGAAATCCCCGCTGTCCATTCTGCCGCCGAAGGTGATTTCGACGGACCCCTCCCGCTGCTCAGCCCTCAGCAGGCGCGTTTCGGGCGCAAATGAAGTCCGGCCGCGCTGGGCGTAACGGGTTCCCCACGGGTCGCCGCGATCCTCTTCCAGGATCAGATGACCGAGAGGGCCGCGCCCCTGCGGCATCAGCTCCTGACCGGAATCCTCTGCTATGACTGAGCTGACCCCATGGTCGTCCCAGCCGATCCGATACCCGGCAGCCTGGGCGGTCCGAGACACGATAGATGGAAGCGCGGCGGTTGTCGGGGTCAAATGATAGACGGCTGTGCTAAGCGGCGGGAGATCGGCAGCCAGGAATCGCAGAGTCCGGGGAGCTTCTGCGTCGCGCTTCTGCCAGTGTGCCGCGCCGACCGCTTGCAGGGTCTTGACCCGCATTCCGATCTCCTGTGAATCTTCCGCGAACGCACTCTGGGAAGGCTGCCGATAAACGGGGACCGTCTGGCCGAGAGCATCTGTGACGCGGTAACCTTCGCCCGCCGCCGGGATTTCTACGGGAAGGCTGGCGGCAAACGAATGCGGGTTAAAGACGGCCAGACTTCCGTCGCCTTCCCACTGAACGACCGGCTTTGCGCCTGGCATGATAAGATCTGCCGCCGCCGCCGCTGCGTCTCGGGAAAGTGCCGCTGCTTCTTCGGCGATGTCAAGCAGCTCCTCCAGCGCAGGGTCGATATGGGTGCCGGTCACCGCATCATGGAAGAACAGCATCGGCAGATGAAGCCAGGCGCGTTCCAGTCCCGCCGCATTCTCCTGCCGCGCATTTGTCTCGGCAAAAGCCAGTGACGCCAATTTTTCCGATGGGTAGTACCAGCTTTCGGCCATGCGGGCAGCCTGCTTCACCCGGATGCGGGTGACAAGGGTGCTGGAATGAATCGGGTTGTTTTCGACTCGCGAAGATACCGGAACGCTGGGGGAGTCCACCTGGGCCAGCGCTTCTTCCCAAACAGGCATCAGCGCCGACTGCGTCTTCCAGCGCCACTGGGCGCGGCCTTCCGCGTTTTTGGCCCGCACGAACTCGGGAAGCTGCTCGTCGGGCAGCATTTCTTCGGCAAAGACCAGATAATGACTGTAATCCGACCCCTCCTCCGGCGACCAATCCTCGCGCGGTGGATAGACCCCCTGGCTAAGGCGCAGCCCTGTCCCGGCGCAGATTTCGCAGGCCGCAGCGCCGCCGGCCGCATATCCCCGGCAGGTCAGGCACGGCTCATAATAGCAGTGATCGTAGAAGAAGAACTTGCCGGGCCGTTCACTGATGGCATAGATCGTCGAGCCGTCTAACCCGCGCCAATAAGGGCCGTCCGGCTTGCTGTAAGACAGATCGGTGACGCCACGCATGCCGCAAAGACGCGCCACTTGCGGGAACTGCGCCGAAGAGCCGAAGCCGTCGGCATGGCAGGCAAGGGCCGTCTTCTGCCCCAGCGTCTGCCGGGCATAGACCGTGCCTGATGCATAGTTACGCGCCAGGGTCTCGCCGTGACAGGTGTTGAGGTCGATGATCGACTCCCCGCCCCCCAGAAGCTCGAAGCGGCTCTCGCTTGCCAGCTGCTGAAAGACTGGAAGGGTGTCGGGATGCCTCCTTAGATACTCGCGCAGGGTAAGCCCCTGCTCGATCTGGAAGGCTGCGCCCTCCTCTGCCGCCAGTGTCAGCCAGCGCCCGATTACGGCGTCCTCCAGGTCCGCGTAACTGCGATAAAACAGCCCGCCGTATTCGTATCCCCGCTGCCATCCGCGCCGCCAGATGAGATCGAAGTGGTTGGCATAATAAACAAAAACCTGTGGCAATTTCGGTGATTTCTCGGTCATTTAACTTTTCGTCCTGTCCTTTATGGGTACGCACCCGGCGCGTAGTAACGCAGTTCGACTGTCTTTAGGGGATAGTTCGAATGAATAATGGTGATAGAATTGGGAGCATCCCGGTGCAGCCACGGCGTGAGGTTCAATTGGAACTGCGCACCGCGCGGGCCATTATGTGCCAGGAAATGGCGGTTGATCAGAACGCCTTCTACGGTGATCAGATTGCCCGGCGACTCGAAGTAAACGAAAACGTCGTTTTTGGCGCCTCTCGGATCGGTCATAAACGTGCGCTGTAAGAAGGCAGCCGTGACCGGCCCCGGAACCGAAATCGGGGCGGTATAAGTCAGTCCGTCAGTGGACGGCGTCCATTGCCCGGACAAGTCCTGAGTAATGTTCGGCGGCGGCACAAACTCGATCCAGGAGTCGACTAGGGCACCGACAGGCGGCTTATCGACCTGGTCCACAATCGCCAGCGTATGCTGGCCCGGAGGCATCTTATTTGTCACGTCCTGCGCCGGCATGTCGTACAGGCTGTTTGACTGCCAGAACGGCTGACCGTCCAGATAAACCTGCGCTTTGAACGGCGGCAGGAAGTTTACGGCATTGGGATCATAAAAATTCCACCAGATGCGGCCCTTCCCCTGCCATGCGGCAGGGATGCTGAAAGTCTTCTTCACAATCCCGCGTGTCAGGTCGGGATGGTTCGGATAATTCCAGATTCCTAGGGGAATGGTTTCCCAGTGGCGCGAATTGGCAGCCAGAGCCACTTTGGCGTCTTCTTTGATACCAAGCGGTTTTAACGACCAGTCCTGCGTGAGATCGATCGTGTGGCCGGAAGGCTGGAAAGCAGGCGGCGGTGGCGGCGGTGCCATCGTGCCGGCCCACCAGCTGCGCTGCAGGCTGATCCATTCCAGAGCCGCCTGCGTGATAGGACGGCATGCGGCAAGGTAGCCGCGAGTTTCCCCCGGCTGGATCGTGAGGCCCGGATAGACAGTCTCGTCACCTTTTCGCTGCCCCGTCAGAGCCGCGCCGGTGACGACATCTCTCAGCGCTGCCGGCGCTTTCCGGCCTGGAAAACTCAGCGTCATCTTCGAAGGCTGCTTGACGTTTTCGCCCCAGACGACCGTGACATCATAAAGTCCGTTGTTGCTGACAAAGGGCACGGTCCGTCCGGGGATGTCGGCATGCGGATTGGGCTCAAGCAGGCCGCGCCAGCTCAGAAGGTCCCGGAATAGGGTGTTTTCATTATTGAACTGGCTCCAAAGCATGCTGCCCTGATCGGTCCGTTCGGCCACGCTGATCACGCAGCCTTTGCCGAGGGGGCGTATTCCCATCGCGATGCTGCCGTTGTTCCAGGTGAGAATGTTTTGGCATTCAGGCGCGACTTTGGTAAGTTCCGGCCCGGCGGCATTGACACCGCGGCTCCAGATTGGGTCCTTCAGCACCGTCTGCCCCGGCACGGCTGTGATCGGCCCCCAGTTGGTGGGGTTTCCGGCGGCATCCACCGCGGGCATCTTGACACTGTATCCGGTAAGCGCCGAGATGGGCCAGGAGTCCGGCGCGTCGGGACTGTCCCGTCCGGTCTCGCCGTAGGTCATGAACGTCCCGCCTCTGCGTACCCAGGCTTCGATGTGTTTCAGAAGCGAGGCGTCCATCATCGTCGTGTTTGCATCAATGACAAACGAATATTTATCGGCGATGCCATTGGCGAAGTCGCTGTCGACGATGTCGTCGCGGGGATAGGGGAGATGATCTTCTACGTCCCAGTCCAACAAGTCTGCGTCGCGAACCCCCGGTGTGAAGGGATAATCCGTCAGGCGGGCCGTCCGAATGGAATGCATGACGGCGACATGGGCCGTCTCCATATGGTATTTTCCCAGCAGGTGGATGATCGGCTGGTGGGCCTCGAACCACTGCTTCATTCCAGGATTCCAGGTGACATCACCAAGGTTTGGGAAGTAATCGATGGCGTTCGTGCCTTCAGTGACATTCTTGCCGAAGACATTTGCCATGATGTCTGCATTCTGTTCGCCCTGGCTCGGCTCAATGGACATGGGCTTGCCGACACTTCGCAGCAGGGCGGGCAAATCGTCAAAGAAAAACGCCGACATGCCTCCGGTGTCATGGAAGTAAGCCCCGTAGTCCGCTGCCGCTTCTTTTTCCAGGTCTTCCATCATCCCCGGGGCCATCAGCTTGATGAACTTGTCGGGGTCGGCGCGGCGCATCGCCTGCATCGTGCCGCGCATCTGGCTGATCCGGGACCAGGCGACGAAGTCCCGGAAATCGATCCACTGCGCGTTCCGCCCTGGGCCCAGGTAAGGGAAATTATGGGGCGCGTCGGGCGATAGATAGACTTTATAACCGATAAAACCCTGGGGAAGACGAAGCGCCAGCAGGTTTTGGCCTTCATGCACGGCACTCGTGACATCGTATGATGTCCAATCCGGCCTCGCGAACGGCAGCTTGTGATCGGGCATCACCTGACCGTTTAACGCAGCTTTTAAGATTGCGTCCTGCGGCCCGTTCATATCCCAGACATACAAATAGACTTTGCCGTTTGCGTTAAGCCGCCGCAGATCGTTTTGGGACAGCGAAAAGCTCCGGCGAAACAGTGCAGGCTTTTTGGGGAGGAAATAGACCAGGTCGTTGCCCGGCTCTTCTGCGCCGGGCCATTTGCCGTCATCATATCCAGGCTGTGTCCACTGCATTTTAGCGTCCGCGGAAAGGCTGTCTTCGTAGCCGATCTTCCATAAGCCGCTCAGATCGACGGCTTGAGGCCCCCAGCCCAGGAAGTGGGCGACCTCGGGCAGGTGGACGTCTTCCCAGGACTTCAGCGTGAGCGTGCCGCCAAACCAGCGCTGGTTTACAGCCTGCACCGTTTCATATTTTTGGCGCAGGTAACGCCGATAATTAGCATCGGCGACCGCGCCATATTCCAGGAAAAGGTCGACGGGGCTTTGTCCCATCTCGCCGTGCGGCTCCAGATAGCCCGTCACAGTGGGGTAATCCGAGTAGTGCTTCACCATACGCGCAATGATCGCGTTCTCGGCATCTTCCGCGGGGCCTGAGCTGTAGGAGATATGCGCCGGAGGCCCGCCCATATAGGTGCCGTAATTGCCGTACCAGTCGCCGGTGAAACCGGGGGCGTGCTGCTGTATCTGCTCCGGCCAGCGATTCGCAAGCCACAATGCTCCTGCTGTCCCGCCGCCGAACTGGATAAATGTCGGTACCCCGAGCAGACGATCGGCATCCGTCACCCAGCCGGTGGAAGCAAAGTTTGCCAGGTTCTCCGCACTGTCTGCATAGTCGGGGTCGAGCATATTTTGCAGGCCGACACCCATTTTTTTGGCATACTGAAGGTCCTGCTTGAAAGGATCGTAGGTGTCTCCCTGGCCCTGCGGAGAACTGCCGGGCTGATACCAGAATGAGAAGCCATATTTGTCGAACTTATCCAGGTACATCGGAATAACGGCGCTGGTGTCCTGGCTGAATGCGGGCGAAATCACGCCTGGACAGCTCGCTAAAGCTCCGGCGAGCCCGGCATTACTCGGCGAGGAAACGACGGCCAGCTTTCTTCCATTTCGCCCGGCGACGATCCAGCCCTGGCCGCCGGCATGATACGCTTTCCATGCGTGCTTGCCGCTATGCAGCGTTTCATCGCTGACGCCGCCCAGGCAATGCAGGTCGGACGCATATTTGGCGAGCATCAAACGCGCATGTGCGGCGTCTGCACAGGAGATGCTGAGGACAGCGACAGGACTGCCGGAGCGTGCCGCATACAAGGCATTGTCCGCCGCGACCGTGCCATACCCACGCAGGGGAATAGGGGGCAGCGTCTCATTATGCTGAAGCGTGAATCCCGCGGAGCTTATCGCAAACGACTGGGCTGCCGCACAGTGCGGCAGGAATAGGGCTGCGGAACACGCGAAGGCCATCAGCCATTGACGGCAGTTTTTAAGCAGCATTGATTTGACTTTCTTTTGATCCAATAGACCTCCTGCATAAGCTCAGGATTGAATGATCCGGATTTCCAATCCGGGAGGCGCATGCAGGAGGCCCGCTCTGTTTACCGGTCTTCGGTGCCCCAAAGTGCGCCGCCGCCCTGCTCCCGACGCCAGGCATCCCGCCAGCGATGAATATCACTGGAGTCGATGGGCGGCATCGGCTGCCGCTTCTCGCGCGGCGGCAGTGCCGGGAACGGGGCATGCGGCTCGGCTTGATACCAGTAGGCGACTGTCGCAATGTCCATGGTCAGCGCATTGGCATGACCGTGTTCAATAGATGCCCGCAGGGATTTCTCGAAATAGATCGGGTCTTCCAGGTGAAATCGGTAAACGTGCGTCCGTCCGAGATAACCGGTCCCCGGATAAAGATGCGGGACGCCGCCGGCGTCGTTGATCCGCGCACACCCGAAATAAGGATGCGCGTAGACCTCTTTCGGGCAGAACGCGGTGTTGAAGTAATCCTCGGTCCCTGTCCCATGCAGCGAGCCGGGCCACGCCTCGCCGTCGATCAAAAACATATCGTCCCCTTCGCCGTACCAGATCGGTGAGGGCGCATCCAGGAAATAATTGACGCCGACATACTGGCCCGCGCCTTTGGCATCCAGGATCAGATAGTTGTTCCGGTCGGACGGATTTGCCGGTTCGCCCAGGCCTGTCCAGCTTCCTCCCTGATCCTCTCTGTCCCCTTGCCCCGTTTGCGGCCCCGGCATCTGCCGGTTCCACCAGGCGTGGAAGCGGCCCCTGTCCCCTTCCAGCCCCCTGGGATGCTCCTCATAATCGATATAAAAGAAGAAATAAGAGAGAGGCAGATCGGATTGGTTCTCGATCTCGATCCTGGCCCCCGCTCCGAACGGCATTGGAAAATAACAATTCAGCCCTCGTCCATCGGCCGGCGCAGCCGCCAGCGGGAGGGATGCGTAGACATAATTCTCTGCCCAGCCCTGACCGAAAAAGTCGCCGAGCGGGACTTCCACGGAAGGATATTCTTCTCCGTCCCAAAACATCCGCAGGATGGCGTTGCGCCGAATCATCGGATCTTCCCAGAGGTGCGTGATCCAGATATGCTTGATGATCCCCGCGCCTTGGATGTCGGCGATGATCTTTGTTTCCCCGGCTTCAAGACGCACGGCATCAAAGTTGCCGCCGGTCCGGTCGTAAGATGAAATGCGCTTGGTGCGAAGACCGGGGCGCAAAAGATCGATGCTGCTGAGTGGACCTGACATTAACTTCTCCTGTAAAAAATGAGACGGCTTTCCCGTGTCTCGCCCATCGAGATCCTGAGACCGTTCTCTGCGATGCTGCGGCCGGCCATCGTCCTGGTCTCCCCGGTGTCGGCGTCTTCCAGCATGTATTGACTGTCCGGTTCCAGACCCTCCAAGGCAAACTCCGCCTGCGTGAAAGGACACTCTTCGCGGCGGAACGCCAGCACCATTCCTTCTCCCAGGTCTGTGCGATGAAGCTGATAGGCGCACCAGACATCGCGGTTTGCGGAATAGCGGGTGAGAGGATAGAAGTCGCCATACCAGAGCGGGCGGGCGCGGTGATAATCGGCCATCATCTTCGAGCGCCATTCCGGCAGTTCCGAGTTGAAAATGAGTGCTGCGGACAGAGCGCTCCGAAAATCATAGGTGCTGCCGTCTTGGATATGAGCGGCGGTGCCGCTCAGCGGGAGCCAGTAGGACAGCCCGAACGTATGGCACTGGGCGGCCATCGGGTCGGCCCCAGGGGTGCACTGGTAATCACTGCGCCAGAGAGGGATGCTCCGCCCGGTCGTCTCTAAATCGAGGCGTCGCCCGCCGCTGGCGCAGTTATCGATCACCAGTCCAGGATGACGGCGAAGCAGCTCATCCCAGAATGCGTACAGAGCCTGAATGTGGCTGATCTCGGTCATTCCCTGACGGTCCGGGGCATCTGCTTTCTGCCAGTAAATCAGTGGCTCCATATTGAAATCCTGGCGGTAGAAGCCCAGATTCCATTCGTCAATGCAGCCGGAGATATACTCCGTCATCCATTGTTTGGCTTCGGTATTCCTGAGATCGAGCAGGCAGTTCCGGCCCGCGATCTGCTCGCCCAGGAACCAGTCGGGATGCTCCTGAGTGATCTGGGTTCCCCAGATCGCACGCTCCGGCTCAAACCAGAGCAGAAAATTCAGGCCGGCTTCTCGGGCAGCCTCGCCGATCGGTTTCATCCCATCCGGGTGAGAAATGGGGTTGGGGAACCAGTTGCCGACCTGATTCCACCACTTGCCGGTGAATTCAATGGGCGAATAGCCCTCCGGCGTCCCGTACCAGCCGGCATCGATCCAATAGGTATCGTAAGGAAGCTTCTGCTCTTTGACCCGGCGGATATTTTCCACATGGACCGCCGTCTTCACTCCTCCCCAGGCGTTGGTTGTCAGCGGAGCCGGCAGAAGCTTTCCGTCAGGCCGAGGCGTGTGGCGCTCAATGAGGAAGCGCCGCAGCAAGTTGCTGCCGTTGATCGGCTTTCCTTCCCAGAAGATAAGCGCCGTGCTCGGCGTTCGAATTTCTTCGCCGGGATGAAGCACCAGATGCGTGCGCTCCATTCCGGCGCGAATGGTGATGGCATCTGCCGTATCGCGCGAAACTTGGGCGGCCCACTGCCCACTCCACCCGATGGCGGCAACGACTCCCGTGCCGGCAGTCTGCAGGCTGAAAAAGGGCAGCCAGTTGGTCGAAGACCGCCCCCCGCCGGCATCCATCGATACGGTACATCCACTTTCAAGCTTGTCCTGATGATAGGCAAAATCATCCAGGCTGCTTTGTGATCCCTGAGAGCGGTGCAGCCACGTATCCTCAGTGGCTGTCCACAGGATATCCAGTGACTGAATATTTTCCAGCAGCGGTGTGTCTGCCGATCCTTCGTTACGGAACCGGACGACCCATTCGACAGCGGGGAACGCCTCGAATTCTTTGATTTCTAGAATCACGGCCATCTCGGTTTCTGGATCGCGGTATGTGACGCGGTGCAAAAGCACGGATTCGGCCAGGGTTTCCGTGACTGATTCGTGTGCCCACTCCCGCAGAAGCTCTGAGGAAGACTGCCCGTTATAGAGGAAGGAAAAGATAGGACTCTGCGGCAGGCGATGAACAGCCAGCGACTCTCCTGCGTCCACATACGACCCATCAGCAAGCTCGACAGATACGTCTGCCCAGTCTGCGGCGGTATTGTTTATCTGTCCGTCAGCAGCTTCGGCCTTCAAAGTGAACTCGGAGACATCGGGCAGCGGAATGTCGACTTCGACCGGAGTATCGGTCACGGTTAAAGGAGGACTCTGCCAGAGTACGCGCCCCTCGATTTCTACGGAAAACAGGACACTGTTCGGAGTCAGTCCCTGCGTGATAGGCAGCCGGGAGTTCTTGTTGTCGTCAACGCCTACCCATGCCTTCAAGCGGCGAGCGGGGGCATCCAGGGTCACTCTGACCTCGGAATCGGCGTGAACGCCTAACCCTCGGTCGAACGCCCGGCCACCCAGGCAAAATGGCGTCCCGTTGACCGACTGCCCCATTTGCAGGTGACCCCAGCCCTGCCGAACGCTGTCTATATGGACGCGCTTTACGGGAGCTTCCAGGGCTGCCAACAGCCATTGCCGAGCGAAATCTGTCTTGGGAAATTCTGTTTTAGGCAAAGTCGTGATCCTTAAGCCCTGTCATGAAGCCCTGTCATTGGTGTGCTGCTTTCGGTACATCAAGAGTGCGCTTTCCGCTCTGAGCACGGCTTCGACTCTGAAGGCAGTGCGGCAGGCAGTTCAGAGACTGCTCTTTGGGTAAAGTCGCAGCTCGATTGCCGAGACGTCGAAGTCGGACTGCTTGATGTTGGTATAGGTCGCCATCGACGGGGAAATGGCGTTCATCGCTCCGAACTTCACCAGTGGTGTGACATCAATCTCGAAGTCCTTTGACCGGGACTGCAGGCGGCGATAATACCGGTCGTTGATCCAGACTCCGTCCGGTCCGCGATCCCGCCCGCGCAGGTAGATGACCACTTCATATTTCTCCTGCCATTCGGCAGGAAAAAGCATCTGCTTGGTGGGAAAGCTGCAATTCACGATCCCTGGAAAAGTCACTTCCACCGGCTTGCCGTCACGCGTGGCATGATAGTTTCCCGCCAGATCGATTGTCTGGAGAGGCGCAGCCTGGTGGATCAGAAACGTGGTCCCGATCACGCCGAGATATTTGGTGCTGCCGGGTTTCAAGTTGAACGCGATGACATTGTCGCCGGGACGCAGAAGCGTCTGCACGTCCTGAGCGAAGAACTCCGCATTCGACCAATCATGCACCTGCGAACCGTTGATAAAGACCTGGCCCGTTTCGCCGGGGAGGTAGTAGGCCCCGTCCCCATGCGTGTGTTCGAAGCGGGTCGCCCCGCTGGAAAGCCAGCCGGCGGGAACCTGGAAGTGACGGCGCATAAAGATGGTCTTGGAGGGATCTGCGCCGGCAAAGTTCATGATGTCGAGCGGATAAGTTTTCCAGGCAGCGTCGTTGATCTCGGACCCGTCGCTGCCCTTTGCTGCCGGATCCTGCGTCCATTTCCAATCGAACGACAAGTCTACCGTGGGATCTGCAAAGGGCTGTGTCCCTGGCGGAAGCTGGTAGCCGCCGGTCTTCAGTGTCGGCTTCCACATGCGCTGCTGGTAATCCCACCAGTGCTGCGCGGCGTTGGAAGCCGCGTGGGCACGGAAGATATACGCCTGGACTTCTTTGTCGCCGATCGCGGTTTGGACCACTGCTTTGCCGTTTACCATGAGGAACGGCACCGGTGTAATCGTATTCTGCGATACCCGGTATACCTGTGAAGGCGGCTGCGAGAGCGTGGTTGTCAGTGTGAATTTCTTGTCGGCTCCGGCAAAATTATTGACGATGACTACATCGTCCAGACCGTTGTTCATGCGGTAGCGCTGAGGCCAGATCAGGCGGTTGTCCGTCGTGTTGACAGAAGGCTGCCCCAGGCCATCCAAGAGCGATTTCCAGAAATCCGTTTCCCCCGGCTCCGACCACCAGATGCCCATGCGGTCTTCGACATTTCGGAAGAAGGCCGAGCCGAGTGCGACTACTTTTCCTTTGCCTATTTTGTGGACGACGATGGCCGGTGCGCCGTTCTCGAAACGCGCGACGACCGTGCAGTCTGCGCCTGGGGCAAGCTCGGTGCTGAGCTGATTGTATTCATGGCCGATAAAGTCCAGGCAGTGTCCGTTGTCGGCGAATGACCGTCCGCCCCAGCCGGGCAGGAGCTTCTCGCCGGGCACGAAATTGATTGTTCCCGTTCCGGGTGTCCGCAGTGTTTTGACGGTGCATCCGGTGAGTGCGTTCACAGGCCAGGCATCTGCCCGAGCGTAGCTGTTCCGCCCGGTAAAGGGCCAGGTAACGTAGGTTCCTCCGGCAGCTACCCAGTGCTTGATGCCGGACACGGATTCCGGGCTAATAAACGCGTTTCCGCAGTCGACTAGAATCTTGTATCCCTTGAGTTTGTTGTCGCGAATTCCGCCGTCACTGATATAAAGCGAGCTCTGGCCCAGGGTTTGCATCGCGCCGCGTCCGAGATCCCAGTTCCAGCTGCTCTGCACCTCACGTCCGTCTGTGCCTCCGATGCTGGGAAGCGGCCTGTTAGGCGACGTAACAACTCCTGCTTTGTCCGACCGGTAAAGCAGCACCTGGGGACCGGCAATATCGTAGCGTCCCAGCTGGCGCAGGATCGCCACATGATTTTTGTACCACGCGAGAAGGGCCGGGACCCGGGTATACATCTGGGCGTCAAAGACATCGACATGGCTGTTCAACCCTTCCAGAAAAACGCGCTCAAATGCCAAATATTCGCCGTTGACATCATTTGCCGGCCCCGCGCCCTCACTGGAACCCGGCACGTCATAAAGGTAGCCGTAGCGCTTAAACCAGGGGTACATCCAGACCCCTTCGCCGGTAAAGTGGCCGTAGGCCCCATAGCTGGATGCCAGTGAAAGCCAGTTGTCGGTCCCTTCGCCGGGGGCCATCATCTTGATGGGACGGTTCGGGTCGACCCGGCGCATGGCGCTCAGGTCGCTCTCGATGAATTTGGTCTTGCCTGCCTGAACCCAGGCGATCCAGATTTCATACAGGCGGTTGCGTTCCGGGCTGAAGCCTGGAAATTCCACGGGCGCTTCCGTGCTGAGGTAAGTCCGTCCGTTCCATTCGGTCGTTTCCAGATCGATGCGGTTCTCACCAGGATGCAGATAGGGGCTGATATCGATCGCGCCCCAGGGGCCGAAATCTCCGGCGTGTTTTCCGTTGATATACAGCGGCGTCACTATCGTATGGCCGTAGTTCTCGACACGTAAGAACTCATAAAAATACAGCGGCTTGTGTGCGGCGATCTGTTCGGACGAAACAGTGAACGTCCGGGTACACCACTTGAAGCTGGACCGGTCGAACTCTGTCCACAGGTCGGAGCCGGGAAGACGCAGCGGTACCCAGGCCGCCGCCGTGTGGTCGTCATTCCACCAGGATGCGGCCACGCCGTCTCCCTGTTTGGGTTCCTGACGGCAGTACCAAGTTCCTGTCAGGTCTACGGTTCGCCCCTGCCAGCCTTCAAAGAGATCGAAAGTCAGCGGCGGCACTTGGTCCCAGCTTGTAAATTGGATCGACGGGTCGGCATACATTCGGGTCACATCGGCCAGGGAAAGATGCCTGCTGTCGCGCAGTTCTGCCTGCCAGCTTCGAGAGGCATTCAGAGAGTAATCACGCTGGGCGTCGAGCCAGGGCCCCTCGGAAGTCTCGCCCAGAGGCTCCATCCATCCGAGAAAGAGAGGGTTGTTGACCAGGGGACGCATCTGGCCCTGCGTCTGACGCCCCATATAGTCTGCGGCCTGAGCCGAGTACCACGAGGCGTGCCGCTCCGCTTTGTACTCCAGGCTGCCCCCGTACCAGCCTTCCTGAAGGAAATCCGCGCCGGTCTCGAAAGCAGAAGCATATTGCTGCGTGTAGGGGACCCATCCGTAAAGCTGTGACGAGACCGGCAAGCCGCGCTTGTTGGCCTCGCTGGTCTTCCAGGGAATCTCCGCCCAGTGCCGCATCCCCAGCGCTTCCGGGAGGGCGCCTGCATTGAGCCAGAGATCGTAGGTAAAGCCGTATTTAGCGCAGAATGCGACATCGTCAGCCGGGTCGGCGCTCCCTTCCGGCTTGATCCCACCCATCCAGCCAAACTCATCCTGCAAGCCCGCCATGCCGTAGAACCCCCAGCCGTAACGGTCGAACCGGTCCAGATAGCGTGGGTAAGAGGCCGGCTGAGTATCCAGGCCGGCGGCGGCAAAAACCGGACTGGAGGCCACAAAAGCGGCCACGGCGGGGACGTTCGGCCCGGCAGCGATATAGGCAAAGTGTCCGGAAACGACGGCCAGATAGCTGTCGCCGTTTTTCACTTCGACAACGCGGTAAGAACGGCTGCCGACCGATACCGTCCGGCTCTTGACACCGGGTGAAAGGGTCAGATCAGCCAGGAACTTCCCGGCCAGCGTTTCCGCATTGACATGGCCGGCAGCGCTGAAGCGCACCAGCGAAAAGCGTGTGCCGCTTTTCAACTGACGGATGTCATAGAAGACTGCATCCACCGGTCCGTATCCCCGGAGCGGCTGCGGATTATGGCTCTTCGCTGTCACTGCGGCGGAATATCCCGGCGACAGGCCCGCTAAAATCGGCGCGGTCGGCACGGCGGCAGTGCCGCGTCCCGGAAACGAAAACGTGGCCAGGATCAGCGTGATTATAATACGTGCTGTCGAT
>JBPBQB010000063.1:0-21967 GCA_050954545.1 Janthinobacterium lividum
GGGCAAATCAGACCAAACAAGCCTACAAAGTGCATAACAGGCTCTAATAAAGTGATAGCCAAAGATCGAAGCGTTATCAACATTATTTCGGGGTTATGCTGATGGATGACCAACAAAGGTTGCGCCGCAACGGCATAAAAGTGGATAGTCTATATCGGACTGTCAGAGATAGCCAAGCCGTCGAACTTGTCCCGCAACTTGTTCGCCAGATTATTGCTGATAATATGTGGCGTGAGCACACCTATGACAAAACAAACCAGACATTTCGATTTGATAAATTTCAGACTTTCGTTGAAAAACATCCTCCGGATGGTTTAGGTACAAAAGTCGAAGTTCTGTTCAAACTGTGTCTTGAAGATGCAACAGTAATAGAGATGATCGACAAAGCTCTTGAAACAGTAGGTGAAGCCAAAGACGGTAATGAACCCCAGATAAAGAGGCCAGCAGTTAGTTCATCTCGTCAGGCTGGGTTACGAAGATTACGCCAGTATTCGGAGCAAAACGATGAGGTCGCCAAATTGCGTCAAGCAGTTCTAGCTGGCGAAATGAGTGTGAACGCTGCTTTAGTAGCCGCAGGATTGCGAAAACCGCGCATTACTATCCCTAAAGATTTAACGAAGGCAACCCAAGCACTTAAGCGCATTTACAATCACGAAGAGATTCAGCAACTCATTAAGTCTATGAGTGATACTGATGAACTAACAACAGCAGATTGAAAATGCGGCAAGCGTAGCATTATGGAATCTTTCACCCGAATTCATTGGAGCGAACAAGATGGCTGCTATCTTGCGGAAGTACCGGACTTGCCGGGATGCATTGCGGATGGCGCAATGGAAGCGGAAGCGCATCTTCATGCTCAGGAAAGTGCAGCGCGATGGATTAAGATGGCAGAGTATATGGGCTTCGAGTTTCCAGTTCCTCCGCAGGGAACAGACACTCCCGAGGCTTTCATAGAAACAAGGGTATTGTCCAACCGGGACCGGGACGCATTTTTGGCCCTTCTCGATGCCAACCCGGAGCCGACGGAGGCTGCGAAGAAGGCAGCGGCACAATACAACAAAGGCTACTATGTCGATGGGGTGTATCATTTCCAGCTCCCTGCGTCCGGCACCGAAGCTGATGATGCGCCTTTTTAGAAAGAAAACTCTATGCGCCTTTTGATGTGTTCGCCGGAACATTTTGATGTGACTTATGAGATCAATGAATGGATGCGGATCGCGAATGGGCCTGATGCCGAAAAGTCGCGGCAGCAGTGGCAGGCGCTGTATACGATCCTGCGGGAAGAAGTCGGGGCGGATGTCCATCTGATCGAGCCGCAGCCGGGTCTGCCGGATATGGTCTTTACGGCCAATGCCGGGCTGACTAAAGGAGACTGGTTCGTACCGTCGCGCTTCCGGCCTGTCGAGCGGCAGGGGGAAGTGGCGTTCTTTATTCAGTGGATGCTGGAAAACGGCTTTCGATTGAAGCCGCTGACGGAGGAAGTCGCGGGGTCGTTTGAGGGCGAAGGTGATGCCCTCTTCTACAGGAATACGCTGCTGGCGGGCTACGGGCAGCGCTCCGACGAAGCCGCCTGCTTAGGGGTCGGTAACCTGCTGGGCGTCGATGTCCTGCCCTTGCGGCTTGTCGATGGCCGCTGGTACCATGTGGACACGTGCCTGATCCCCGTTTCACCCGAGCTTCTGGCGTATTATCCCCCGGCGTTTGATGCATCCGCCAATGCCGCTTTGGAAGCCCTGCCGGGCGAAAAGATCCTGCTGACGGAGCATGATGCCCTGCGCTTCGGCGGCAATGCAGTCGTAGTGGGAGACAAGATCGTGATGAACAGCGGCTGCGATGCGCTGGCGGAATCGCTGGCATCGCACGGCTACACAGTACACACGACGGACCTCTCCGAGTTCCTGAAGTCCGGCGGCTCGGCGAAATGCCTGGTGCTGGCGCTGGATCACTAAAAGATTATGTAACGCCATGAAGTCATTGGACTGAATCCCATTTTCCATACCAGTGGCGAGACTCAACTTTTGCGGGTGTGATCTGCGCCCTCATAATTTGTTTCACTTCAGGGAAGAATTGCCTGATTTTGCGGAATTGACAGCAGCTAGACACAAGCTTTGCTGGCTCTCTCAGGGCCTACGGCAGGTTCGGGAAGTCGCTTCTTTGCCTATCTTGTGCTAAGATGGAGTTATGGCTGAAGATTTACCTAATATGGATCCAAATTTTGTCGACCTCACGAAGGTCACGATTGACTCAGCTGCTGTCAATTCCCTTCCTGAGCATGTCGCTAGGCGCTATAACGTGCTTGCTATAAAGCGTGACAACAATGCCGTTCCCAATCGCCTGATGGTCGCTATAAGTGCTAGCAATGCGACAACTATTGGTATGGTCGGAATGAACAATATCAAGGTTTTTACACGCTGTAGCATTACCTGGGTAATGACGGACAGTGCGAGTATTGAGGATGCTATCAACCGTGCTTACTCTGTTCTCTAGACTTGCAGTATAATGACTAATTGCAAGCATATACTATGATACAACTATGGCAGACGAGCTTTTAACGGTGGCAGAGGCTTGTCAGGTTCTGGAGGGCTCCGCGTGAACACTGCGGCGGGTGTTAAAGGGGTCGGGAATAGAGGCGCGATTACAGGCGGAACATCGGCAGGGAAGAGGCAAATACCGGCAGGTGTTCTTTATTCCACCGGATGTGATCGCGGATCTAAAAGCCCTGTTCTTAAATGGAAAACAGTCGTCGGCACAAGCGAAGCTGAATACAGGTACATTACCTGCAAATACAGGCATTTCGGCTGCCTCTATTGCCGGTGTTTACGAGCTGCGCCTGGCCGACAAAGAAACTCTGCTGGCCGAGAAAGACAAGCGGATCGCCGAGCTGACAGCGCGGGCCAAGTTTGCGGAACAGACAGCCCCTAGGGTACAAGCGTTGCTGTCTCTGTCGGGTCCGGTCCATCCGCCAAAACCATTCTGGCGCAAGTGGTTCCGGCACGGCGACTAGTCAAGATTGCATATGACACCTTATCGGACCCAAATACCTGTCCAGATGGAAACCGGATCCTACTGTTTGATTGTACGAAGGGCGAATAGCACTAGTGACCGCTTCTGCAAAAATGCAGGCAGCTCTAAGTCCAAAAAAGAAGCTCCTGCCCCAAATTGGGGCAGGAGCTTTTTCTTATTTTGCCATGCTCTGAATGCTTTGAGCGGCGAACAGGTGGCTGTATTCAGTGGCGAGGTAGGCTCGGACCAGCGGCTTGACTTCAGGGTCGGTGGTGGCGTCCAGCTCTTTCTGGGCGTCAATGACATCCTGTTTGTTTGTCTTGATCGCCTGCTCAAGCCAGGCCTGGTCAAACGCTGTGCCCTGCTTGCTGGTCAGGACTGTCAGATCGGATTGATCCTTGGCAGTAGGCATGAGCGGCAGGTTGACACCGTGGCTTCCGGCTAGGGCGAATAAAGCAATGTTGAGCCGGTCATGGTCTTCCATGATCCAGATTCCAAGCTGGCGCACCGCCGGGCTTTGCGCCCGGTTGACAGCCGCCGCCCCGTTTGCGTAGTCGGCGACGCTGCCCTGGGCGCTCTGGGTCAGAAACTGCTGGTCAGCGGCGCTGAGAGGCGCTAGCGGTGTCTGTGCGAAAGTAGGACCGCTGAGGGTCAGAAGTGCGCCGAGCGCGGCGAGTGTAGCCTGTGTCTTTGTCATTGTACTGTCTCGTTTCTAAGGCGAAAGTGAAATTCAGTACTTATCTACCCGACTGAAAATACGGGCAAACCGGGCGAACGCTGGACAAGAAAAGCGCCCGGTAGGTTACTTGGTGTCTGTCCGGTTTAGCTGGAAAAATGCCTGGGAACAAGCAACACGTAAGACAGGACACCGAAGCGGTGGCATAAAGGGGAGAAAATGGCTGGACTAGAGTTAGAAGAACAAATCGAAAGCTATGTGATCCCGTTAGTCGCCGAGACATTGGAAGTCGGGAAAGAAACGGTCGTGACAGGCGGCGTTCGAGTCACGACGCATGTCACGGAACGTGTGGAAATTGTGGATGAGCCGCTTCGCCGGGAAGAAGTTCAGGTCGAGCGCGTTCCCATCAATCGGCAGGTTTTCGAGACACCGCAGCCGCGCCAGGAAGGTGATTTCTGGATAATACCGATCCTGGAAGAAGTTGTGGTTGTCGAGAAACAATTGTTTTTGAGAGAAGAAGTGCGGATAAGGCGCACGTCCACCGATGTTCACTTGCCGCAGGAAGTGACTCTCCGCACGGAGGAAGCGGTCATCGAGGAGATTTCCCCCGATTACGTTTCCGGCCGGGCATAATTCAAAGGAAAAACCATGTCTAAGACAGTTGTTGGATTATTTGACGATTTTCAGGACGCCCAGCGCGTCGTTCAGAACTTGACCAACGCCGGTTTCCGGCGTGAAGACATCAGCATCGCCGCCAACCAGACCGCTACGGGATATACCGGCGACGGCACTGACTTCGGCGCTGATGCTGGTGCCGGCGGTCATGCAGTCGGAAAAGATGCAGGCGTCGGAGCCGGTGTCGGCGGCGTGGTCGGCCTGCTGGTGGGTCTCGGCCTGCTGACAGTCCCAGGCATTGGACCGATCCTTGCTGCCGGTCCGATCGTGGCGGCGCTTGGAACCGCAGTCGGCAGCACCGTAGTCGGCGCGGGTGTCGGCGCAGTGGCAGGTGGTCTTATCGGTGGCCTGACCCATATCGGCGTTCCGAAAGACCATGCTGAGTACTATGCAGAAGGTGTCCGCCGGGGCGGAACGCTGGTGACGGTCGATGCTGCTGATGACCAGGCCGAAGCCGCTGTCGACATCATGAACAGCAACGGCGCAGTGGATATTGACTCGCGCGGCACGTCCTACCGCACCGGCGGCTACACGGGCTTTGATGAGTCCGCATCGCCGTATGCGTCTGAAGACATCACGCGTGAGCGCGATACCTACCGGACAGCCCAAGCCGTGCCTCCCAGTTATGCTGCCGATACGACAGCTTTCAGCGCAAATACCCCCAGCGCAAATGCGCCTAGTACAAGCATCGACACGCAGGGCGGGACAATCATTCCGATCGTTGAGGAAGAGCTGCAAGTTGGTAAGCGTCAGGTCCAGCGCGGCGGAGCACGTATTCATACGTATGTCACCGAGCGCCCTATCGAAGAGAGCGTCAGCCTGCATGAAGAGCATGTCACAGTGAGCCGCCGGACAGTAGACCGGCCTGCGGGAGAAGCCGACCTAGCCTTCGGCGAGAAATCTTTCGAAGTCCTTGAAACGGCAGAAGTGCCGGTCGTCGCTAAGACCTCGCGCGTTGTCGAAGAAGTGGTCGTCGGCAAGACCGCCACCGACCGCACCGAAACAGTTCGTGATACGGTTCGCCGCACCGATGTCGATATCGACGAGATGGACGACGACGATACGCTGGATGCATCTCGGACGACTACGGGAACGCGCTCCACTCTGTAAGCCTCGCAATTTATAGCCGCCTCTCTCGAAATCGGGTGAGGCGGCTATTTTGTTATAATAACTAGAGGAACAATCATGCCGACACAATTAGCGGGCATACTGCTCGACATCGATGGGACACTTGTGGACAGCAACGATGCCAATGCACGGGCCTGGATGGAGGCGCTGGTCGCGCACGGCTTCGAGATCAACTATATCAAGCTGCGCGAGGCAGTAGGCATGGGCGGGGACAATCTTCTTCCGAATCTGGCCCATTTGGAAGCCGAAAGCGAGCAGGGCAAAGCCATTGTCAAGATGCGCGGAGATGTCCTAAAGTCGAAATATCTGCCTGACCTTAAAGCTTTCCCCCAGGTCAAAGAGCTTTTAACCCGTTTCCGTAGCAACGGCTTAAAGCTAGTCGTTGCCACATCCGCCAAGTCCGACGAAGCAGAAGCGCTCCTAAAGCTGACCGGAGCTTCCGATCTTATCGACGAGATCGCGACGACCGAAGACGCCGAAAGCTCCAAGCCGAACCCTGATATATTGCAGGCTGCCCTCAAAAAGTCCGGCCTCTCGGCAGACGCCGTCATCATGCTCGGCGATACCCCCTACGATGTCGAAGCTGCTCAAAAGGCCGGGATCGGCTGCATCGGTGTCCGCTGCGGCGGCTGGGCCGCCCCCGATCTGCACGGAGCACTAGCTGTTTACAACGATCCTGCCGACCTGCTGGCCCACTACGATGAGTCGCCCCTATGCCGCTAATGCTGGTACAATGTCCATAGAGTGACCTATGGACAGACTTGTCGGCATCATCCGAACTGAAAACGCATTGATCGCACGGCAAGTACGGCAAAGCATCGCTCTGGACTTCACGGACTGCGCTGCAATTGAGCAGGCTGTTCTGGACGGGCTGACCGAGAATTACGAGTTCATAGATGCTCCACTAACTCTTTCAACGCCAAGACTTTCGCCCCTGCAAGCCAGTCTGCTGGAAGACTGGGAGGCCCTCGGCAATGCTGCTGCGCCTGATAGCGACAGAGTGCGCCGGGTGCTGGCAGAGACCGTGCTGGGACAGCCCATTCAACGCACTTTGCCGCTGCTGAAGGCACAAACACAGAACGCTCCCATGAAGCCCACTGCCGCGCACCCACGGGCGTATCTGGGAACCAAGTACAAGCCGCCAACGCCCAAGTCAGCGGCCCCACAGGATTGGCGCCCCTCCCTCTGTGATCCCCGAACCCTCGGCAGCTTAGCGACTGACGCTGCAATGGAAGCTGCTGCCGAAGCACGTCTGCCTGACAGCTTCCGTGTTTCACTGTATCCGCTGGTTCGAGAGCAAAGCGACGCCGAAATCGCCGAGATGCTGGCCTTATATTGGGCGCTGTCATTAGGCACCAATCCTTCCCGGCTGGCTGCCGGGACGTGTTTGTTCAGCCTGCAATGTAGTCGAAACAGCCGTGACTGGTGCCGATTTGTTATTAGTCAGCCACAAGATCAGTGGACAGTTTTGCTGCATCTGCTGATTGAGTCCGGGGCGTATGCCGTAGAGTTTCAGTCATTATCTTCTTCGTTCGTCGAAATGCTCACTGAAGTATTACTTGGCAAGGATGAGATTTATCGTGCTTACTGGCTGATGCATGGCCTGACCGCTCAAATCGACTCGGAGTATTTACTGACAGGCTACCGCTTGGCCGATGCTTACAGCAAATCGTATGCATTTCATTCTGTTCAGAGCAGCGACTATTTCCCGGTGCTGACCGTCCTGCGCTGGGGCGAATATTGCCGCGATGCCGACGATTTCTATACCGAAACTCTCCTGGCTTTCTGGGAGCAGTGCGGCCTGCGACCCGGCCTGGGAGAATGCCTGGAAAGGCTCGATTGGACTCAATTAACTCCTGACGCGGCCAGCCGCTGTCTTAAGCTGCTGCGATGTTCCTGGGACAATTGGGGCGATCTGCCGGAAGCCGAAGCAAACGCCAAGTGGACGGCGGCACTTCCATTTGTCGATACAATGCTCGCCTTGGTGCGAGATGTTCCGTCAGAGTATCAAGACAAATGTGCCTGGCATCTGATTGAATATCTGTGGCAGTGGGATACTCCAGCAGAGCTTAAGGCTAATTTGCCCTCAGCGCTTATCCTCACGCGACGGCTTTGCAGTGTGCCGTTTGCCGAGAAAAATGACTCCACCGAAGCCGCCACTGATTTCCTTACTCACTTGCCCGCTTTGCTTCGCGAACGCTTTTTACAGGCTCCTAACGTGAGTTTCCGACGCCTGGAACAAGCCTGTCGGCGTGAAAACGACACTTGGCTGATCAGTCGCGGCACCTGGGGATTGACCGGGCATCAAGCGGAATTCTCGGTCCGCTGTTTTGAGAGTGAGCCAGAGCGACTCTTCCATGCCGCGAAACTGCTGGGAACGCTTCCCAAGCCGATGCGTGACACTATCGCCCGTGCGTTCACGCTCTTACCCGGCGAAGCACTGCGTACTAGTCTGGATCGGCTGGAACAAGAAGCGATGCAGGCTCTCGCGCAGGGGTTTTCGCTGGAGATACGCGAACACATAGAAAAACACGCGCTGCAAATGCAGCAGGTGATTGGAGACAATCGGCGGGCTTTACGGAAGTTTTTGGCCGCGCACTGGGAAGGCCGAACCGATTACCGGCAGACACACTCCCTGACACGGCAA
Source organism: Janthinobacterium lividum (assembly GCA_050954545.1). Taxonomy (GTDB): domain Bacteria; phylum Armatimonadota; class Armatimonadia; order Armatimonadales; family Capsulimonadaceae; genus JANXMY01. The sequence continues at coordinate 8,130 of JBPBQB010000063.1, forward strand.
TGGCTGGCTAAACATCCAAAACTTAATCTGGAGACATGGCAGAACGGCGTTGTGTCTCACGCCGAGTCCGAGGTACTGGGAACAGTCACGCTGACCATCGAACAGAACCCCCTGGAAGCCCTGAAACTCGGCACCTATGTCGGGAGCTGTCTCGGACTGGGCGGCAGTTTTGCCTACTCAGCCGCTGCTGTCGTGCTCGACATCAACAAGCAGGTAGTCTACGCCCGCGACGAGCGCGGATCGGTGGTCGGGCGGCAGCTTGTGGCAGTCTCAGAAGACGATCAAGTGGTTTGCTATGAGGTCTACCCACTAAGTGCCCAAAAAGACTTGAGTGCTGCTTTTGCCGAGTTCGACAGGCAGTTCGCATTGGCGCTGAACCTGCCGATTTATAACCGCAATAATACGGAAGACTACAAAATCGTCTGCATTCTGTCTGAGGATTGGTGGGACGATCGCGCCTGGGATTTGACAGTAGACACAGAAGAATGAAACTTACTTTTTTGGGAACAGGAGCTGGTTCGCCGAGCCTCACACGTAATGTCAGCGCTCTTGGGCTACAATGGCCGCAGCGGGCGTCGCTGTGGCTCTTTGATGCGGGGGAGGGGACTCAGCAGCAGGTTTTACGGTCGCCGCTGAAGCTGAGCCAGCTAGAGCATATCTATGTGACACATCTGCACGGCGACCATGTCTTCGGCCTGCCGGGGCTGCTTGCCAGCCGGTCGTCGGCGCAGGATGTTCAGTCGCCGGTGACGATCTTCGGGCCGCTGGGTCTGGAAGAATGGCTGCGGGTGACTTTGCGGCTGACGGCGACAGGTCTCAAGTTTCCTCTGCTCTTTGAGACGGTTTCTGAGGGGCTGATCTACGAAGATGACACGCGGGAAGTCTACTGCCGTCGGCTTAACCACCGGATCGCTTCTTACGGCTATGCAGTCGTTGAAAAGCCGCGGCCCGGCACGTTTAACGCCGAGAAAGCGCAGGCGTTAGGCATACCATCAGGCCCCCTCTATGGACTCCTGAAATCCGGCGAGACCGTGACACTCCCTGATGGCCGGGCCATCGATGGCCGCGACCTCGTCGGCCCGATGCGCCCAGGCCGAAAGATAGTGATCTGCGGCGATACCGGAATCTCGCCTGCCGCCGTCGAGCTGGCAAGGGGTGCCGACGTTCTCGTGCATGAGGCCACTTTCACCAGCGATCAAGCCGAACGTGCAGTTGCTGCCGGCCATTCGACGGCAGCCGAAGCGGCCTCAGTGGCTCGGGAATCAGGGGTGGGTACACTGATTTTGACGCATATCAGCTCCCGTTACGAGTCTGATTCCGAACCGGGTGTCGGCGCTCTACTGGCGGAAGCCCAGGTGATTTTCCCCAACACCCTGCTGGCCCGCGACTTTTGGAGCTACGAGATTTCGGGCTGAGCAGATTGCCACGGAATAAATTCCAAGGCTGGAAAGTGCCCAGTGTCGAAGTGACACAAGATAAAGAGCAGGAAACCGATGCTTTTGAATCTTTAGTCCCCTGGACGACGAGCACTTCTGAGCCTCGGAATTTATTCCGTGGCGTTTCCCCTCGGCTGCCCTTGACGCCGCCGCTGGTTTCTGCGATAATCGTGTACCATGAACACGACAAATGCCGAAACGAACGATTCTGAAAAAGAGTATGATGCGTCTCTCTTCCCGCGTCCCTCCGTCACCGTCGACATTGCCCTCTTTACGGTTCGTGAAAAGTCCCTCCAAGTTCTGCTGATCCGGCGCAAAGACTGGCCGTTTGCCGGGCAGTGGGCGCTGCCTGGTGGCTTTGTCCGGCCTGCGGAAACGCTGGAAGATGCGGCGCGGCGTGAGCTGGCGGAAGAAACCGGGGTGAAAGAAGTTTTCTTAGAACAGCTTCGGACGTTCGGTGACCCCGGACGCGACCCGCGCACCTGGGTCATCACTGTTGCCTACACTGCGCTTGTTTCCAGTGACAGACTAGTTCTATACGCCGATACCGATGCCGCTGAAGCCGATTGGTTTGCTGCCGATGCCATCCCCTCTCCGCTGGCATTCGACCACGCTGTCATTGTAGACTATGCCCTTGCCGCCCTCCGAGCACGTCTTGAAGCCAATCTTCAGATTGCTGCCGCATTGCTGCCGAAGCGTTTCACGCTGACCCAGCTTCAGCAAGTGTATGAGACAATTTCGAGCCGTATCGTTGACAAGCGTAACTTCCGCAAATGGGTGTTCAGCACAGATTGTCTTCTCCAGACGACCGAAGAGCAGCGCGGGGCACACCGTCCGGCACTGCTGTACGAGTTCATTGAAAATCCAGCGAAATTCCCAATTTAAGTAAGTTTGTGTTATAAATACACATTCTTGTGGTAAGATGTTTGTGTGAAGTGCACACTAACAATGGGAGGTGAGTGATGGCAATTGGGTTTTACCGGGAGCGAGACAAACCTTACGGCTGCTTTTCGAATTTCTCGAAGCATAGCTTTGAGATCAATGAGCAGTCATGGCCGACCGCCGAGCATTACTTTCAGGCCCAGAAGTTTGTCGGCACTCCGCAGGAAGAAGCGATCCGGCTTGCGCCCGACCCTATGACCGCCAAAACTATGGGTAACGACCGTGGCTTTCCGATCCGTGCCGACTGGGACGCGGTCAAAGCTGACGTGATGCGGGAAGCAGTTCGCGCCAAGTTCACCCAGCATGAAGACATCCGTACCATTCTGCTTGGCACTGGAAGCGAAGTGCTGATCGAAGCCGCTCCAAACGACTATTACTGGGGCTGCGGCAAAGACGGCAGCGGACAAAATAAGCTTGGCTTGATTCTTATGGAAGCTCGGGATGAGCTGAGATGAACGAAAAGTCACACGCGATTACTGGCTGTCTACTTGGAACAGCAGTGGGGGATGCTCTTGGACTGGCAGGAGAAGGCTTGTCTCGGCGTCGATTGGCCCGGCTGTTCCCTGATATGTCACGAATGCATTTTCTGGGACACTGGGGCATGGTCTCGGATGACACGGAGCATACGTGCCTGGTCGCGCAGGCTTTGATCGAGTCGGCAGGGGAGACCGATGCTTTTACGCGGGCGCTGGCTCGGCGGCTTCGATTCTGGCTGCTGGGTCTCCCTGCCGGTGTCGGCTGGGCGACGCTGCGGGCTATCTTGAAGCTCTGGGTCGGTGCCCCGCCAGACCGAAGTGGTGTCTGGTCGGCGGGGAACGGCCCCGCGATGCGAAGTGCGCTGTTAGGCGTCTGTTATGGCGATGGCCCAGGGCACTTGAAGATATTGGTTCGGGCTTCATCACGAATGACACATACGGACCCACGCGCTGAGGCAGGTGCACTGGCAGTCGCGGTCGCCGCGCATCTGGCAAGTCAGCGCTTACCCGGCGATGCATTGCCTGATTTCTACTTGCAGGCAATGGAGAAGCATCTGGAAAAGAGCGAATTGCTGAGGCTCATAGAGAAAGCCGCTGCCAGCGTCAAGGCTGACGAGACAACGGACAGTTTTGCCGCAGCGATTGGCGCAGGTCAGCGTGTCACGGGCTATGTCAACCTAACTGTGCCAATTGTGGTTCATGCCTGGCTGTCGTTCCCGAGTGATTACGCAAGCGCCGTTCTATCCGTGATTCGCTGCGGCGGCGACACCGATACCACAGCAGCGATAGTGGGGGCGATAGTCGGTGCGGCAGTGGGCGAAGGCGGAATTCCCATGGAATGGCTTGCAGCACTCGCGGAATGGCCGCGTACCGTCGATTGGATGAAGCATCTGGGCAATCAATTGACAGAATCTCAAGAGTTTGGCGTGATGAGAAAACCGTTGGGATTGCCATTCGTGCCGCTGATGGCGCGTAACCTGCTCTTTACGACAGTTGTCCTCGCACACGGTTTCCGGCGTTTACTGCCGCCTTATTGAAAGCATTGGAAAGAGAGACAAATTATGTTTGGAATTGCATTCTTCAAAGGCCAGCCGACTGACTATATCATCAAGTATGTCGGTGGGAAGGTGGCGCGGCAGGGAATGGGGCAGTCGTTTTATTACCTCACTCTCAACACGCAGGTCGCAGTGATCCCGACGAGCACTCGGGACGCGAACTTTGTGTTCAATGAGCTGACGAATAATTTTCAATCGGTCACTCTGCAAGGGCAGTTTACGTATCGGATCGCTGATCCCGCGCAGGCGGCGACGCAGCTTAACTTTGCCTGGAACACGCGTCATCAGACTTATGCGGCTAAAGACCCGGACAGCCTGCCGGCACGGATCGCGAATATCATTCAGATGGAGACCCGGCGGGAGATCCAGCGGCGGACATTAGAAGAAACCCTCCGTCAGTCCCAGGAGATCGCGGGGGCGACACTGGCCCGTATCCGGGAAGCTGCCCTTCTTGCGCCGCTGGGTGTCGAACTGACCAACCTTTACTTTCTAAGCGCGAAGCCGACCCCTGAAGTCGCGAAAGCGCTGGAGGCGCAGTACCGGGAAACACTGCTGCGACAGGCCGACCAGGCGATCTACGCCCGGCGCGGGGCGGCGGTCGCGGAGGAGCGGAAGATCAAAGAAAGTGAGCGGGCGACCGAGATCGCGCTGGAAGAGCAGCGCCGTGCGCTGATCGCACTGGAAGGCGGCAATGCCCGTCTGGAAGCGGAAAACAAAGGACAGGCTCTGGAAACACTGGCTGAATTCGAAGCACGCGCGGCAGAAAGAACTTTAGCAGTCTACAAAGACATGGACCCGCGCAGCGTCCTTGCGCTGGCCCTTAAGGAGATGGGCGAGAATGCCCGCAAAATCGGCAGCCTCAATATCACGACAGAGACTCTGGGTTCGCTGTTGAATAATCAAGAGCCCCCCCGCCCCAATTCTGGGGAGCAATACGGAGCAGAAGGCGCAGAGTGAGCAGCCGTCGCCTCTTTTCCAAATCTATATGGCTCCCCAGAATTGGGGCGGGGGGGCCTCCTGCCTTGTCCACATGAGAGAAACTGTTATGCCCTACGAAAAAGTGGTTATCGTCACGAAGAAAACGGCTTTAGAGGAGCTGATCGAGCGGTTCAACACGCGGGATCAAGCCAAGTTCTATTTGGAACATATGGGCGTTTCTTTTGCCGAGTACGAAGCCGCACACGCTGCCTATTACGCGGCCCTTGCGGCGGTCAAAGAGGCGCTGCCGCCGGGGGTGCGAACGCAGTGGATCGACCGGACATTTGTGCCGAACTTTACGTTTGGGGACGAAGATTTTATCATCACAATCGGCCCCGACGGTCTAGTCGTGAATACCGCGAAATACCTGAACGCGCAGCCGCTGTTTGCGGTCAACCCGGACCCGGCGCGGATTGACGGTGTCCTGATCGCGTTTGACGCCGCCGAGGCTGCCGCTCCCCTGCGGCTTGCTCTGCGCGGCGAGTTCCGCCGCAAGCATGTCTCGATGGCGCGTGTCACCCTGAACGATGGGCAGACACTGCACGCTGTCAACGATCTTTTTGTCGGTCAGCGTACCCATCAGTCCGCTCGGTACCAATTGGCATTGGGCCGGAAGACCGAGGCACAGTCTTCCAGCGGCATTATTGTCTCGACCGGGGCAGGGTCGACCGGCTGGTTCCGTTCGGTTCTGACCGGAGCCTCGGGCATTGTCGAATCGTTCGTGCCTGGCGACGAGACTCATGGGGTCCGGGACCGGTACGCGTTCGACTGGGAGGCAGACTACCTTGCCTACAGTGTCCGGGAGCCGTTTGTCAGCCGGTCGTCTGCGGCTGAAATGGTCTTCGGGCGCATTGAATCTAGGCAGTCGTTACGGGTGACATCTCAGATGCCGGCGAACGGCGTCATCTTTAGTGATGGCATCGAAGAGGATTATTTAGAGTTCAACAGCGGCAGCATTGCCAATATCGGTCTGGCGGATCGGCATGTAAACTTGATCGTGCCCTAGGTCGCGGGAAATGGTGTTTTGTTCGATGGCGTGAACGCCCTCGCTGGGGGGCGAAGCGGCAAGCCGCCACCTGCGTGGCGGAAGAGTCTGAACATACATCCGAAATCTTGTCCCGCGCAGGCGGGACCTTAGCGTCTGCGCTCCCCAGCGAGGGCGTTCACGCCATCGACTTTCGTTCTCTGTTCCTTTACACTCTTGCCAGCTTTCCTTGACCCGCCATGCTATAATGGCACATGCACTATTCCCGCTTTCTCTTTATCCCGACCGCAATGACAGCGTTGACACTCCTGAGTCTCCTCACGCCGCTGGCCGCCCAAAATCTCCCTGCCGCCCCGCCCGCCGCCGGTCAGGCTCCCGTCGCCGTGCCGCCGCCGAACATTCCTGTGGTCGCGCCCCCGCCGCCCGCGATTGTCACGGCCCCGCCGCTGGTCGTGCCGCCTCCCGTGCCTCCCGTTCCCTACGTCCCGCTCAAATCCCTCCCGCCCATGACTTTGGACGATGCCAACGATGGGGTGGGGCTGGCACAGCAGATCACGCGGACACGAGGCCTGCAGGCGCGTGTCATCTGGATCGACGGTACGGCGAACTTGAACCGGGTCAATACGGCGGACAAGATTACGGCGCTGGTGGCCCAGCTTAAAAAGTCGGGCTTCAACACGATTGTCTTTGACGTCAAGCCGATTGTCGGCTACACGCTTTACCCCAGCAAGTTCGCGCCGAAGCTGACCTCCTGGCTGGGCGGGAAGACACTGCCGATCGGCTTTGACCCGCTGGCAGTCATGGTGGCTCAGGCCCACGCGAATGGGCTTCAGATAGTCACCAGCATGAACGTCTTCAGCGAGGGGCACCGGGATGTCAAGTACGGGCCGGGCTACGACCATCCTGAATGGCAGACGACTCTTTGCGAACCCAGCCTGAGCCTCATGTCCAGCGCTCCCGGTGCCTCGCCCATCGCGCTCTCGGACCGGCCCAACCTGCCGCCGCGTCTTCCCGGCCAGGTCACGCTCTATACGGATGTCGGCAGTCTCAAATCACAGCCGGGGACATTCGTGATGCTGCTAGACGCCAACATGCGCGTTGTCGCCAATGTCGACGGTACGATGCTGCCTGCCCTTTCGCTGTCTGTCCCGCCCGGCGGCAGCGCCCTGCTCGGCGCGGGTCCGGCAGGAGACTGGCTGCGGCAGTACGCGGCGCTGGGGGCGCAGCTTTCCCTGCTGACTAACAGCCAGTTTGTCCCGATCAGCGCCCGGCCTGAGCAGCAGGTGCCGCTGATGGTCAACCCGAACGACCCGGCAGTCCAGACCCGCATCTTGAACATGATCGCCGAAGTCGTGCGCGGCTACGGGGTCGATGGCGTCATCTTCGACGATCGGATGCGCTATGCCGGCTCGAATGCCGATTTCAGCCCGGTCACCCACGCTCAGTTCGAGGCGTTTATCGGCCACCCCGTCCGATGGCCCGACGACATTTTGACGTACTCCGTCGTCTATCCGTCGCTGACAAAGCGGCTCATTCCTGGCCCGGATTACGATGCCTGGAACGTCTTCCGCACGCTGACAATCCGCAACTGGCTGGCATCGGCAGTGGCGACCGTCAAGGCGATTCGACCGACGGCGACTGTCAGTGTCTACGCCGGCTCCTGGTACCCGGATTACCCCGCGCTCGGCTCCAACTGGGCCGCCGACGACTTCTCCGCCGGGCTGCGGTTCCTGACCCCGAGCTACCAGAATACAGGCTTTGCCGGGCTGGTCGACTGGATGACGACCGGCTGCTACTACCCGCCGGGGACAATCGCCGATGCTCAGGCGCAGGGCCGGTCGGCAGGCGAAAGTGTGGAAGCCGCCGGACAATTTTCGAATCGTGCCGTCAACGACCAGACCTGGGTCTATGCCGGGATCGCCCTCAGCAACTACAACGGCCACCCGGAGCTTCTGCAAAGGGCGCTGCAAGGCGCAGCAGCATCGACACAGGGAATCATGGTCTTTGATCTGTCTCATAACATCGATCAGTTCTGGACGACGTTCCAGAACGCCTTCGCCACCCCCGCCGTTCCCCCCCAAGCAGTACCCGGCCTGCTGGATGACCTGCGCCGTCAGCATGCGGCCCGGAAAGCGGCGGGCACTCCCGATCCACCGGTCATTCTCTACAACGGCACATCGGGAACGGGTTTGTGAAGCATAATTCTATGAAACTGCATAAGCTATTGTCCTATTGCTTCCTGATGCTGTTCAGCCTGCTCACATGTCCGGCCCTGGCTCAGTCAGGACAGATGACGGTGCATCTGGATAAGCCGGGCCATGCTATCAGCCCAATATTGTACGGACTGATGACGGAAGAAATCAACCACTCTTATGACGGCGGACTTTACGGGGAGCTGATCCAGAACCGGGTCTTCAAAGCCGACTCTGCTGTGCCTGTCCACTGGTCACTTGTCCAGGGCGGCGGCGGGCAGGGTGCGATGACGCTGGACAAAACCGATCCGCTCAGCAGTGCGCTGGGAATGAGCCTGCGCCTGGACATTACAAGCGGCGGGCAGCGGGTAGGTGTCGCAAACGACGGCTATTGGGGAATTCCGGTCAAGCCGAATACGCGTTACCGCGCCTCTTTCTATGCAAAAGCAGAGACTTATGCGGGCCCGCTGACTGTCGATATTGAGAGCGCTGACGGCGCGATTGTCTATGCAAGCGCTGCTGTTCCCAAAATCGCGGGAGCGTGGCGGCAGTACACGGCGACGCTGGCGACGAGGAATATCGCTCCGACGGAAGCGGCCCGGTTTGTGATCTCCGCAAGCAGTCCCGGCACGGTCCGGCTGAACCTTGTATCTCTTTTCCCGCCGACATTCAATAACCGGCCCAATGGTAATCGGATCGACTTGATGCAGAAGATGGCCGCGATGAAACCGGCGTTCCTGCGGATGCCTGGTGGCAACTATGTCGAAGGCTATACTCTCACCGAACGTTTCAAGTGGAAAGAGATGCTTGGATCTTTGATTCAGCGATCGGGGCATCAAGGGCCGTGGGGATACCGATCTTCCGACGGCCTGGGCCTGCTGGAGTTTCTGGAATGGTGCGAAGACCTGCATATGCAGCCGGTACTTGCGATCTTCGCCGGATATGCGCTCGACAGTAAGCATGTGGCTGCCGGACCTGAGCTTCAGCCGTTTGTCCAGGATGCACTCGATGAGATCGAATATGTGACCGGCGGGCCGAAGACAAAATGGGGCGCGGTTCGAGTTCAGGACGGTCATCCCGCTCCGTTCCCGCTGACCTATGTAGAGGTCGGGAATGAAGACGGGTTTGACAAATCCGGCAGTTACGAGAGCCGGTACGCTCAGTTTTACGATGCCATCAAGAAAAAGTACCCGCGCTTGCAGGTCATCGCCACGACCCCCGTCACCAGCCGACGTGCCGACATGGTCGATGACCACTACTACCGCTCCGCCGCCGATATGGAGCTTGACTCTGGTCACTACGACTCTGCCAGCCGAACCGGGCCAAAGATCTTTGTCGGGGAGTGGGCTTCCATCGAGGGAAAACCGACCCCGACTCTCAACGCAGCGCTGGGCGATGCTGCCTGGCTGACCGGGCTGGAGCGCAATTCCGACCTAGTCCTACTGTCTTGCTACGCGCCCATGCTGGTCAATGTCAACCCCGGCGCGTCCCAATGGGGCACCAACCTGATCGGCTATGATGCCCTGTCAAGTTTCGGCTCGCCTTCCTACTACGCGCAGGCGATGTTTGCCGGAAATCCAGGCAATGTTGTCCTGCCTATCGAAGTGACTCAGCCTGCCGGAGTGATGCCCGCTCTGCCGCCCAGTCATGGCGGCATCGGAGTGGCGACCTGGGCAACCCAGGCTGAGTTCAAAAATGTCAAAGTCACTCACGGGAACCAGACACTCTATCAGAAAGACTTTGCTCAGGGCGATGCCGACTGGAAGGCAAGCAACGGCATCTGGCAGGCCGTAGACGGTGTCCTGCGCCAGACAAGCGAGAGCCAGGGCAGCCTTGCCACAGCCGGCAGCCCCGATTGGACTGACTACACTTACAGCCTCAAAGCCCGAAAGATCAGCGGGGCCGAAGGTTTTCTCATCATGTTTCATGCCCTGAATGCCGATAATTATGTCTGGTGGAACATCGGCGGCTGGGGCAACACGCGGACACAGATGGAAATCGCTCGAAACGGCGGCAAGCAGATCCTCGGGCCTCCCGCGTCGAACACGGTCGAGACAGGCCGCTGGTATGATATCAAGATCGAAGCCGCAGGCGGACACATCAGGTGCTACCTTGACGGCGCATTGATCACGGAAGCCGACGAGAATGTTAACCCAGTCATGCCGCTCTATACCGAGGCAAGCCAGGACAACGCCACGGGCGATGTCATCCTGAAAGTCGTCAATGTCGCCCCCGTGCCGGTTTCCATGCAGATCAACCTGCTGGGGACGCAGTTTATTTCTCAGACTGGATTTTGCCAGGTGCTGACCGGCGAGCCGCCGGATGTCAACACGCTGGCTGAGCCGACCAAGATTGTACCGCAGACTGTGGCGCTTACTGATGCCGGGCCGAGATTTGTTCATCAGTTCCCGGCGAACTCTGTGAACGTGTTGCGCCTGCATGTGCGTTAGGCAAGCCCTGGCAAGTTTGCGTTGTGTGAAGCGAACGCTTTTTTGGTATCATAGAAAGTAGTAACGACCGAGACAATGTCGGCAGGAGCCACGGAATGAATTCCGAGGCTGGAGAGTGCCCAGTGTCGTGGCGACACAAGATAAAGAACAAGCATCCGATGCTTCCTATCTTCCGTCCCCTGGACTGCACTGGCAGACCTGGAAGGCGGTGAGCACTTCGGAGCCTCGGAATTCATTCCGTAGCGCATCTCGGTCTCGCGCAGAACCAAAAGAACATCCGTTATGATCGATCCCGAACCAGAAGCCCCCCCTGCCGTCCGAAAGACGACTGCACAGGCGGCCGAGGTACGTGCTCTCTTTAAGTCAGTGGTTCGGCTGCGGGCAATCGCCGGTGCTGCGTCGGTGGTCGCCTTTCTTGCCCTTCTTGGCTTGTTCCTCACGTACCAGCGGTTTTCTACGCTGCGTCCGATTGTCGAAGTCGGCGGTCAAAGCATTACGAAGCGGGATTACGAGAGCGCTTTGGAGGAGAAAGACGGCGGGCGAACTCTGCATGATCTGGTGTCGTCCGTGCTGATCCGTCAGGCTGCCGATAAAGTGGGTGTTCTGCCGAGTGACAGCGATGTCGATACCCGCCTTGCTGAGATCCGGCAGCGCGATCCTGGTCAGGTTCAGGCCGCCGAGTCCGACGGTTCCCTGCCTCTGCTGCGCGATCAGCTTCTGGCCCAGATCGCGCTGGAAAACCTGCGTATCCAGGGTGTCACCGTTTCGGATGCTGAGGTCAGCCGGTATTACAACGCGCATCGGGCCGATTTCAAGCAGAGCGCCCAGGCAAAGATGACACTTGTCGTGGCGGACACCGCTGTGGAAGCAGCAGGCGCTGCCGCTGATCTGCACGACGGGATCGCCGAGAGTGTGATCGCAGAACAAAATGGTCTGCATGTGGCAGGCCAAGACGGTTACGCTGTCGATTTAGGGACGTCACAGGGCAGGGCGCTTGCCGCCTCCTGGAAGACCATGCACGTTGGGGAGATACGAACGGCTTCGCTAGGCAGTCAGTTTCTCGTTGCCTTGTTGGTGTCCGCGCAGCAGCCTCGGATTATTCCGCTCCAGGACATCAAAGCGGGTATCGTCCGGCTGGCTCGACTTGAGAAAGCTGTGCCGGCGCAGGTCGAGCTTGACCGCCTATACAAAGCCGATCCGCCGACTTTCCCAGTCGAGAAGTATGCTCAGTATTTTGGCAAATGAGTGACAAGAACGACTAAAACGAGGGAGTAAACTCCACTCGCTATGTTAAAATCGTCCTTCGGACGGAAGAAACGCCGGCACAATTCTCTTCTCGTCCGAAGGACGACATTGCGTAGCGAGAGGAGTTTACTCCCTCGCCCGATTATCACAAACGCTTTTCGTGGCCTCTTAATAAACACCAGCAATGGCCGAATCCTATCCTGCATCCACTTTTTCTTCTGCGCCACCCGCTCCCACGCGGGAAGGACTGCGCGACCCGGTGACGCTGCTGCTGCTGGCGGCGGCGCTGGGAATGTTCCTGTTCCTGGCCTGGTCACGCCTGGCAGCCTGGTTCAGCGACTACGTTCAGCCGGATTCTTACTATGCCTACGGTCCGTTCATTCCGCCGTTGGTCGGCCTGATGCTCTGGCATCGCCGCCGGGTGCTGCGCTCCATTGAAATCGTGCCTTCCTGGGCTGCTCTCGGGCTGCTGCTTCCGGCGCTGGCGCTGCTGGTGGCAGCCAACAAGAAGGAGCTGGTTTCCCTGGCCTCGGCAGGTGTCCTGCTGTGCTTGTGGGGCGGTATCTGGCTGATTTTCGGGTCACGCTGGACACGCGCCGCCGCGTTTCCGCTGGGTTTTCTGGTCTGGATGGCTCCCCTGCCCGGACCGCTGCTGCACGACGGCACTTACGACTGCCAGAAGTTCAGCACGGTGCTGGCTGATAGAACGCTGCATCTGCTGACATTTCCCACACACCTGAATGGGAACATTATCGCGCTGGATAACTTCACGCTGTTTGTGGATGTTCCCTGCTCGGGAATGAAGATGCTGCTGACGATGCTGATGATCGGGGCCGCCTGCGCCTGGCTGACTGACGGACTGCCGCTGCGCCGCGTGGGGCTATTTCTGTTTTCGTTTCCACTGAGTCTCGCGATGAATGTTTTGCGTCTGACGACGCTCTGCGTGGTCGGCGAGTGCCTGGGCGCACACGCTGAGCATATGATCCATGACAGCAGCGGGGCGCTGTCGTCAGGCCTCGGCTTGATTTTGCTGATTCTAACCGCACGAGGAATAGGATGCCGTACTTTCGCGGGATGGCCGCTGCCTTAGTTCTGACGCTTGGCGCTGCCTGTGTCGCATCGGCAGTTTGGAAGCCGTCGCCGCTCCCGGAAGCGGCGGCTCTGGACAGCCGCTGGGTTCCCAAATCGGTGGCAGGGTATGTCTCGGTAGGAGACCAGACTTTGCCGCCGGAGATTTTGCGTGTCCTGCCCGGCGCAGGCATCACAGCCCGGCGCTACGTGCATGATGGGTCGACGCTGGATTTCCTGCTGATCAGCGGCGCACATGGAGTCGCCCTTCACGACCCCCGGCTGTGCCTCGGGAACTGGCTTCTTTCCGCACCGACTACTGAGACACTGCCTGGAACGCCGGTCACGATGCAGGTTTACCAGGCGTCGACCGAACCCAATGCACCGCCAAGCCTGCAAGTGTCGTATTTTTACGTCGCTGGAAACCGGATCATCAGTAATCCGTCGCAAATCCGGGCCTCTCTGCTGTGGGGGGACTTGCTGGGGCGCGAGAATGCGCCTGTCTTCTTTTTCAGGTTCGTTCAGCCGCTGGGACATACTCCCGAAGAGAATCAGCGAATAGATGCCGGGCTTCAGACGTTCGCGGCGCAGATGTGGCGGGTGATGCGACCGAAAGTGGAAGCGGCCCTGCATGAGCGCATTCAGTCGTAGTGAGTGCAAAATAAAAGCCGCCGACTTCTTTTCAGAAGTCGGCGGCTTTTGTATCGATCACGTTTTTTTATTCGGTCCGCTGCTTTTTGCGCGAATACATCGCGAGGCTGGTCACGCCCAGTGCGAAGAAGCCAAGCAGAACATAGGGAGAAGGTTCAGGAGCGGCATTGCCGACCGTTCCAGTACCGATTCCGCTGTTTCCTGTTGTCCCAATGCCACCAGTGTCAGTCCCTGTGTCGGTCGTCCCGGTAGTTCCTGTCGTCCAGGTAGTTCCTGTCGTCCCTGTAGTTCCTGTCGTCCCGGTAGTGCCGGTCGTGCCGGTCGTTGCGGGGGGGGGGGTAGTGGGTGGCGTCGGGGGCG
>JBPBQB010000068.1:0-21910 GCA_050954545.1 Janthinobacterium lividum
AACCCGCGTTATTCGGGTTCGGCTAAGCAAGTAGGCTGATAAACAATATCCGTAATAGCTGCCTGCTGTTCTAAAAAAGTGCATAACAGGCTCTAAAGGGTAACCAACAAAATTGCCTTGCAAAACGATGATACCTTACTAATGTGCAAAACTAATATGCAAATTTTGTGCCAAGTATGTTCTTATGTAACGCCAACCCGAAAACTTTCCTCAGAACTTTGCTGTCAGCATCCGACTTGGCATGATTCTTGTATCTATCATTAGATGATGAGGGTATGGAGATTACGCTGCCTTCATTGACCCGCCAGAGAGTAAAGTCATAATGCGAATTTGTATCGTCAATGAGTTTTTCTATCCAGATAATACTGGAGGCACAGGAACAGTTCTTTCCGATCTTGTTCGTTCGCTTCGAGAAATCGACACCGGAATAGAAATCGATGTCGTGACCAGCAACAACTTGTACCGTCAGGCCGATGCCGATCTGCCTGCTTACGAGAATTGGAATGGGGTCAATATTCATCGCCTTGCCACACCACGTCCGAATGGCCTGCCGATGCCGCTGAGGCTTGCCTCCAACCTGCTCTTCTGCGGGCTTGCCCTAGTGAAGCTGGTCTCACTTCGTCCTTACGATGTCATCCTGCTGGGGACTGCCCCGCCGATGGTTGCCATGGCCGCCCAGGCCCTGAAGCAGCTCAAGGGAACGCCGTTTGTATACATCGTCTATGACCTGGAGCCGGACCGCTCAGTCACGATGAAAGTCCTTTCCGAAAATCATCCTGTGGCAAAGGTATTTCAGTGGGGACAGCGGCGCTGGCTCAACTCCGCCGCGAAGGTCATTGTCCTCGGCGAATACATGGGTGAGTATTTGAGCCAGACTTATCGCGTTCCCCCGCGAAATATCGAAGCGATCTCGATTGGATCGGATCCCAATGAAATCATTCCAGGGTCGAAATCCAGTCGATTTCGAGCGGAACATGGCATTTCCGGCTTCCTGGTCCTTTACTCCGGCAATTTTGGGCGTTATCACAATTTTGACACAATTCTGGATGCTGCCAGGCAGCTTCGAGAGACAAACCCCGAGATCAGCTTTGCTCTGGTTGGCGACGGTGCCCAGAAAGGGCATATCGACCGCCGGGTCCGGGAAGAAAACCTTCATAACGTGCGTCTGTATGAGTTTGTTGCCAAAGACGCTTATGCCGATCTGCTGGCCTCCGCAGACATCTCACTTGTTACCTTAGAGCCTGGCATGGAAGGGCTATGCGTCCCAAGCAAGTTCTATAGTATTCTTGCCTCCGGCCGTCCCGTCCTTGCGACTGTCTCGCCGAAATCTGAAGTCGCACGCGTGATTGATGAAGCGCAGGCGGGGATCCATCTAGAGCAGGCTGCGACAGAACATTTGGTGTCGGCTTTGATCTCGCTGTCTGCGAATCCAGCGCAGGCAGACCAAATGGGCCGGAACGCCCGCCGCATATTGGAAGAAAAGTACTCTATGTCCCAAGTGGCTCGTCAGTACCATGCTGTCCTCCAGGAAGCTGCTTCCCATGTGCTCCCATCGGCACCAAGCGTCTCTTTGCTCACTCGCATGAAACATCACCGTAGTGAGTCTCAGTTCTCTAATGCCAAATCCTCCTCCGATAAATAATCGCCGTTTGCTCGTCATCAGCCGCCGAAAAAAAGCCGCCCCTCACTTTGAGGGACGGCTTTTGTATTACTAACCCGCTTTTACGTGTGTAGAGGTAGCTTAGGCAGCGTTCTTGACAGCACTTTTGCGGCGCAGGACGGCGAGGCCGCCGAGAGCAAGCAGAGCGCCGAAGGAGACGACCGTGCTGGCTTCAGGCACCGCAGGTGTGGCGACTGTTCCCGGCTCCAAATTGAAGGTATAAGCTTCAGCAAAAAGAGTTGGGGGAACAAAACCGGAGATGTCATAAACGCCGCTGAAATCGTTCACCGCGGCATTCACTGGGGTTTCAACCAATGTTCCGCCTGTGGAAACAAACTTCAAGGTTGCACCCGTAAAGGTAGTTCCGTTAGTAGATGTTCCACCCGTCAGAGATAAAAGTCCATCGGTTGACATTCCAACCACTGGATTGTAAGTGGCAGCAATGCTGGTAATGTCAAACGTGGTTGGGCTGTACGTGAACGTAAACGGCCCATCACTTGTGAAGTTGTTGGACTGAGCAAATACTGGGACCATGCTGGCACTAGCCAAGACAGCAAGTCCGGCAAGAGTTGTCGTGATTTTATTCATGTGAGTTCCTGTGTCGAAGAAAAGATATTGCGCTCTATCAGTAGCCTAGCCGCGCTTTGGTGCGAAAGAACAGATGGTTTGGACGGCACAGCCTCCTTTCAGGTGTTAACTTTTAGTACCACTTCGCTTGAATGAGCTAGAGTGTACCACAAAGCCGATGAAAATCGCCTGCCGCCCGGTATTTTTCAAGTACAAGACGGCTGCAACGATACTCTCCTAAACTGCAAATTTTATGCCAACTTCGGCTTTTAGCGAGTATTAGTAACAAAAACACTACAATTATTAATTGAAATTGTAGTAAAGCCTTCGATTTCAGTGAGAAGCAATGACTTTCTGATACTGCGGCCAAAACGCCTGCAAATTGGACGAATGCTGGAAATCTGCGAACTCCTGCTGGATTCGTTTGCTATTGGCAGCCGTGCCTTTGAGAAGCTTCGCTCCGGTCAGGCATTGATCCGCTACCTGAGCATATGGCACAGACGTTGCGGGCGCTTTATCCTGGCACCGAAAAATCCACCACTGGTTGGCGAAGAAAACTGGCCCTAACTGATCGCCGATCTTCATGCTGAAGACACTCTTTTCCAGTGCCGGCGCTCGATGCAGCGGCGAACGGCCAAAAACCAGAGGAGCCAGCAGCCCTCCATTGGCTTTACTTGTGTCTACACTGTACGTAGTAGCGACCAACTCAAACGGAGTCTGTGAGGTTAATTCAGTCAATGCCTGCTGCGCTTGTGCCTGCGTCGTGGTTGCAATGGCCCGCAAGCTGATAGAGGCAGGGCGATAAAAAGTAGCCGCCGGATTATTCGGGTTCGACTGAGCTTGGTAGTACTTTTGTGCATCCGCCTCCGTGACAGTCACTCCCTGCGAGATCACGGCTGTTTCCGCCATCTGCACACGCAGATTGTCTTTGATATCGCCTTCGCCGACACCGCTTTGGGCCAGCGCTTGTGCGAAGTTCGGACGTTTGCTGATTTTCGCAAACTCCGCATCAACTTCTGCATCTGTTGGAGCTAGTCCTTTTTTCTGTGCAAACTGAAGCTGAAGATCGTTCTGGACCATCTTTCGTATGGTCTGAACGCCGATAGCATTTTGCATTTGAGCGAACAAAGCATCACGCGTGATTGTCGCACCATTGACGGAAACGATGATCGTCTGGCTGTGGGCACGCTGACGCATAACTGCGACTCCCACCACAAGTCCCAAAAGAAACATACTGGATACTAGCAGCCATGCTGGTATTTTTACACGGGGCTTTGGAGGAGCGGCCTCATGGACTCGCGACTGTGGAAAAGGCGGCAATATGTCGGGCTGTGCGGTCACAGGCATCTCGTTTATCTCCATGGCAGTGTTATTTTTGACTTCAGATAACGGTGTGCCATCAGCGGCGGGTACTTCTTGCATAACTGCAGTTAAATTCCTCTCTGTAGTAGTGGCTTGTTCATTGCTACCTGGACATGGCTTATTGTCAGGGCAGAAATCTGCTCGCCGGGTTTCTTTTTCTCTTCAAGCAGGGACTGGACGGGCGGAAGCACCTGCTTAGCCAAATCTGTAATCGCTTCATCCGAATTTGAGTTTTGGGGGACCATCAGCCGGACAAACAAAGAAACTGCTTCGTGGCGCGGGACAACCTTTTCCCGTAGCTTTAAAACGCTTTGGACAAAAGGATACGGAGACGGCGGCGGCATATAGACGCCTGTGGTCCAATATAAAACCGTCATCTTCTGGTCATCCAACTGTGCATCCATGAGGCTGACGGTCTGTCCCTGAATCATCTTGTCGCGGTTGTTTGTCAGCACCCAGCCCTGAGACGGAAAACAGTCTTTAGGGTTATGAATGTCCATATTGTCGCTGGCTGTCACCAGCATCACGTCAGCCGACTCTCCACTGCTGGTTGAGTACTGCCGGTCCATGATTGCTGAGGTCGGCAGCCGGGCTTGGATATCCGGGTCTGTCGGGGCAATTGCACCGCCCTGCCAGGAACCCAGTCTGCTAGGAAATGTTTCCACTGCCAGCTTGCGGGGATGGGGTACCGGCAGCGGTCCGACTGCACAGTCGAGTGCGGCGACGCTGAAGACCATCACGCAGCTACTAATGGCGAACAGACGATAATTTATCATCTAAGTTTCTTTCCTGCTAAAACAAAAAGCACAAACGAGACGACAATTGCGACGATCTCCGCCGGATCATGTGTCGCATGCAATGCGGGCAGACCCCCATAAATTGCTGCCGCGACCAAGCTGCAAATTCGCAGAATGTTTACAAGCAAAGCGATTGGAATTGCCAGCAGCATCAGGAGGCTTCGCTTCCCGAAACTGTCTAAAAACAGATGCCCGTAGATCGCGGCGAATGCCAGCAGGCTGATCAGCTTGTGGAAGCCGCTGCAGGCTGTCGCGACTTCAAGCGACGCGCCGGGAACCTGAAGCACGTTGGCATGCTGGAGCACAGGATAACCCAAAGTAGCCATGATCTGTTCTGCGCCCGTTGTACTCAAACCCTGGATTCCTCCGGTCAGCGGGCCTAGAAAGGAATTGGGAATCGGAGCCGCAAACAGCAGGAACCAGACCGAAAACTGAACCGTTTTCCAGAGCTGACGTCCATGCAGCACGAGAATGCCACCGGTCAGAGTAGGGATCAGCGACCACATGCCGATGTATTTGATCTGAAGCAGGTAGCTTGCCATCGCTCCGATCAGTCCAAGTGGGATGAGTAAGAGCCCTAATATCTCCGGCTTGTGCTCCGCCGCTTGAATCTGATCTTTTCGCATCCAGAGCAAAAATATCGAAATAGGAAAAATAAAGAACCCATGCGCGTAATTGTCGTTACTGATCCATTGGCCGGCTGCACTGAGAATGATCGGAGCATACACGACCGCAACGCCGACCAGGAACAGCCACATTGCCCCCGGCCATGTCAGAAGACTGACTTCGGCGCTCTTCTGAGGGCGGGTTTGGTTCTCACTGACCATATTAATGATCCTCATGGTTCTTGAGCGGCACTGCCAGATCATGTGCGCCCTGCGGGGCATCTTCCAGAGGATCGTCAACACCATTCAAGTGGTTGGAAGAGTATCCAGACGTATTGCGGAACATCATCAGTGTGCGATCCGCAGAGAATGGCTGGGTTTGCGTACTGCCTGTCATCTCTGGCCGCGCCTGTGTCGCAGCAAACGACCGTGCGATTTCGTAGGCTGGAGCGTTCTTCTTGCTGGTTCGGTTGATGAACAGGCCAAGAGGCGCTAGTCCTGATAAAACGCTGGTAGTGCTGTTGACTGCATCTTCGTTGGCTCGGCCCAGATCAATGACCTGCAGAACAAAATCCACGGACGGTGCCAGCAGCAGCGGGTCGACAAACGTACAGGACGGGGTATCGATGACAATGATCTCGGCGCGATTTCGGATCATTTGCAGAAAATTAGTCATATGGGGCGAGACAATAATGTCCGCCGAGTTTGCCCTTGAAGCATTGTTGAAGAGAACAGACAAGTTCGGCGTTTCAGACACCGAGAGGGCATCGTCCAAAAGAGCTTTCCCGGAAAGTACTTCTACCAGTCCTTCTTCTCGTGCATTGTCGAACAGCGTGTTTAATGCAGGCTGCCGCATATCGCCATCCACGAGAATGACCCGCTTGCCGGACCGTGCCAGCGACCGTGCTAGCTCTGCTGCCGTCAGCGACTTGCCCTCTCCAGCCTGTGCGCTCGTGACCATCACAATGCGCCCTTGCCCCGTGAGGGATGTTCCCAGCATCCGCAGTAGGTTCGCGCCTGTCAGGCTGTACGACTCCGCGACAGGAGCAGGCAGCATCTTCCGATCCAGCAGCGCCAGTGACGACCGCGAGAGCCGTGGCAATGCGCCGAGAACCGGGCCGCTGCCAAGCCGCTCCACTTGATCTTCCGTTCGCAGCCGGTGGTCGGTCTGTTCCAGAATCAAAACCAACGCCAAAGAAATGAAAAGACCGAGCAGTCCACCCAGCATCAAGTTCTGGGTTAAATTCGGCTTGGATGAAGATTCCGGTGCAATCGCAAACTGCGTGATTTGAACATCACCGTTAATTTTGTTTTCTTCGAGCCGCGCTGAGACAAGCGCTGACTGCAGTCCAGTATAATAGGCCGACGCTTCTTCGGCTTGGCGTGCGAGTTGATTATAAGTCGAACCGGTTTGGACAAGCGGCTTCATTTGCTGCTGGGCCTCATTTTTGAGTGCCATTGCCTTTGTCAGTCTTGCCTGGATTCCCGCCATTTGAGTTTGAGCCTGCAGATAGCTCTGCTCCAAACTTCCCTGGGCTTGCAGCGACGGTATGTTACTGCCGCGCGTCGAACCGATTGCTTTCGCCAGCCGCTGTCGAATATCTTTAATCTGTGCATCCAGTAAAGGCAGTCTGCCTGGGTATGCTGCCGTGACTTGCTGTGCCATAGCATTACGCTGAATTTCCAGCTGGCTGAGCTGAGAATTCAAACTCGTCGTCAGTGCGTCGTCGCGCGGGCCATTGGATTGGATATTCTGGTTTGTCGCTTTAAGCTGAGCCGCCAGCATATTGGCCTGAGCCTGCTGCCCATCTAATTCCTGCTGAATATTTGCGATATTCGCTTCCCTGGCTTGCAGCTGATCAATCACAATACGCGCTTGCGACGAGGCATCCACTAGTGTATGACCTTGTTGGTAGGCTAACTGTTTCTGTAAGGCCGATTCCATCTTTCTGCGTGCGATACGTGTTTGAGCGGCAAGTGTTAATTCGGTCGCTTGAACATCCTTACGTGCCTGTTCTCTCTTCCATTGGACAAAAGACTGGGCAACCGCATTGGTAAACACGATGGCTTGATCGCGGCTAGGTGCAAGGACAGCCAAATTGATGAGCTCCGAATCCTTCGGATTGACTACTGTGAGAGAATGCTGCAAACTTCCAATATCCATTGCTCCGATATCCATTGTCTGCCCGGTTGTAAGTTCCCGATTCTTCAGCCAGCTTAACGTTCGATCAGCCATCTCAGCTGTCTGAAGCATGCCAATTTGAGTTTCAATCGATGTGGAGACAGGAGCAGTGTAAACGGCATCCGGCGCACCTACCTTCCCGCCTTCCGGGCGCTGGATCAGAAGAAGCTGGGCCTCTGCTTGCCACTGTTTAGGCGTGTGCTTGTTCACGAAGTATGCACCGACTACAAAGGCCAAGGTTACAAGCAAAATGATCCATTTACGCCGCCAGAGGGCTCTGGCTACATCGCTCAAACTGGTTTCAGCCTGATAACTTGCGTATTGAGTGTCGTTCATGGAAATCCTTTACTTCAAATCAACGAAATATGACGAGCGAAACAAAATCTCTTTGTTCAGCCTCTATGCTTTCTTAGCTCTATGCAAAAAACGTGCCAAGACCAGAAAGTGACATTGACCAGGCAGTCTTGGACAGCATTAGTTTAACTCATCTTCACATTTTATGCAACTGCAATACGCAGTGGTAACGCTTGTCAGTTCCGAAAAAATAATAATCAGCGGTAATCTTCTGGTTTATTCAGAAAACGTATGGTAAGATTACCTGGCCCTGTTCTTTGTTCTGTATTTTATTTTTCCACAGGCCTCTGCACTTTTACCAGACTATTCTCGCGCATCCGCTTTTTGCGTGTTTTTTGCGAAAACCTGTATACATGCGCGGAAATAAATTACCGACAGTCTGAATGTCACTCACGAAGAGCGGCAACCAAGACACATCTGATAAAAGAAACCTAACGGAGATATAACCTGTGTATATAAGTCAACTGTGCAAGACCGGGCTCTTGACGACTTCCTGTGCTTTACTTCTGCTGGCTGGGGGGACCTTGTCCCATGCCCAGGCAACAGATTCAATAGATTACTTGTACGTTACACCCCAGGGCAATGATTCCTGGTCAGGCCAGTCCCCTACGCCCACCGGCGATGGAGGGCCGTTCCAAACCCTGTTCCATGCTCAGGAGACTGTCAAGTCACTGACCGATGCTGGGCTGACAGAGCCGGTCGAAGTCACCTTTGATCCCGGCGTCTGCAACGCAACGGACTTTGTGAGCCGCTGGTTCACTTCGTCTCCCACTTATCCTGTTATCTGGCACTCCGACTCCAGCCGAACCGTTCTCATCTACACACCCACTATGGCAGAGCAAAACGATGCCCTGAGTGCGGAAGATTATACGACTGCCTCTCAGGGTGCGACAGCTCGCTTTTATGTGTCGCCGGAAGGCAGCGATGACTGGTCCGGCCATGCACCGATGGAAGATGCAGATAATGGTCCCTTCCTGACTCTGAGCCGTGCCCAGGATGCCGTCAATGCGTTCCAGGCGGACAACCCGAATGCCCCAGTCGAAGTGGTGGTTGAAGCGGGACTGTCAACCGCGTCTGGTCTCATGAATGGCACTTCCGACAATCTGACGTTGACGTCGGCAAAGCACAAAATGTCGGCCCACGCGACTCAGAAGCCAGCGACTGCTACCAAATCCACGCTCAAAGGCAGTGCCTTGGTCAAATCCGGCGCCTTGGTTGCAGCTGCTACTCCATCGCATCTTGTCTTTGCACACTACACGATGGCTTGCCGGGACTATGGCGGCTCAGTTGCGGGATATGAGCATGACATACAGGATGCTCAGGCGGCAGGTGTCGACGGCTTTGCGATGAACTGTGCCGGGTGGACTTCTGCCAACTATAAGGTGGATTGCGCCTCGATGTTCCAGGCGGCTCAGGCGCTTAATACCGGCTTCAAACTCTTTTTCTCTGCCGACATGACAGGCAGCCTGAGTGCAGCAGATATCCAGGATATGGTCAAAACATACGGGAACAATCCGAATTACTTCCATTATTCAGGACGTCCTGTTCTCTCTACGTGGACGGGTGATGGCGGTACCCCAACGACAGTCATCAATTACTGGCAAAACAGCGTACTGACGCCGCTTCGCAATGCGGGCTACAATGTTTATTTTGTTCCAAATTGGTCTGCCGCCTCGTCGTTAGGTACTACAAATGGTAACTTTACTGGGGCTACAGTCCAAACGGCGTACCAGCTCATCTGGAAAACACTCGTAGACGGCCTGTATCAAGTCTCTCTGGCACCACCGGTGAATTATGCTTATTCCCGCACAGTTCCAGCGGCAGCGGTGGTGCCAGGGCAGCAGTCCGGGCTGACAGTTTGGGACGCTCATGCTGAGCATTATTATGATCCCACGCATGAATTCAGCGGCGATGACGTTGGACGCACGATTACTATCACAGGAAACGCAAACTTCACGGCGGGTACCTATACCATCTCACATTTTGACGGCGGCTATGGTGTGACAGACTTGACAGGTAAGCCACTGGGTAACCACAATCTAATTACACTTGTCCTCATAGGCAGTACTCCGGCGAAGCACTATGATGCAACAGGCGGTGGATACACTGTCCAGTCTGCTTCTTCCGCTCCGCAGAAGGGATCGACTCTTCTGGCACAAGAAACATATGCACAGGTGCTGCATGCAAATGGCAAGTCGTTCATGAGCAGCGTTTCACCGCAGTATTGGGGCAGCCTCAGAGCGGATGTCGGCAGATGCTACAATGAATTTTACGGCGGCGAAGGTTTGTCCGCTCAATGGAACTCTGTCATCAGTGTGCAAAAACCGGAACTGGTCGAAATCTTCACCTGGAATGATTTTGCCGAGGGCACGTACTGCTCACCGATTGATGATGTTGCGAAATACTGGCCCTATGCTTTACCAGGGACAAACAACAATGTCGTTGGCTACATGAAATCTCATGCCGGATTCACTGCCTTGAATAAGTATTTCATCAATTGGTACAAGTCTGGCGTCAAGCCTGCGATAACTAAAGACAGCATCTACTACTTCTACCGGACAAATCCCAAAAATGCGGTAGCGACAAACGACAATCGCGGACCAGTGACCGGGATCAGCGGCGACCTCGAGGATGACATTTATGTTACGGCAAATCTGACGGCCCCTGCAACGCTTGCCGTTACGACAGGAACACAGACATTGACTTACTCCGTACCCGCAGGCATGAGCAATACCAGGGTTCCATTCCAAACGGGTTCTCAGTCTTTTCAGCTGCTCCGTGGTGGGAAGTCAATCATCTCACAAAGCGGCCAGCCTATCGTGAAGGTGCCGACTACGTATAATTTCAACCTTTATTCAGGGACTGCGACTGACTAAATCTTGACGGCGAAAGAATGCAGTGAACGGCAGCAAAAGATATGGTAAAGTTAACAGGGTTAACCGCCATAATCTAAGCTGCTGTTCACTGCATGACTCTGTGTCTCGGAATGAGGCTACCATTTGGCATATTTCTTGCATTGTTCTTGCATTGAAGTGGAACAGAAATAACAGTGCATATCGCTTTCATTAGTTACGAATACCCGCCAGATACTGCCGTCGGCGGAATTGCCACGTATATCAAGCAGGCCGCTTCGATGCTGTCAAGCCGAGGGCATCAGGTCGAAGTGTTTACGGCGAGTAAAACGCGTTCAGGAACAGAAAACGAAAACGGGATCCTCGTCCATCGAATTCAAGACATCGGTGCTCAAAGTGACGGCACGCAGGACTTTCCCGCTCGGGTTGCCCGAATATTCGCGCAAAGACATGAAGCTGCAGCATTTGACGTACTCGAAGGGCCGGAATATCGGGCAGAAGCACGCGAGGCTGTGAAATTTGTGCCTGGCATTCCCTTGGTTGTCAAACTGCACACGCCGAGCTATCTTCTGCGTTCGATGAACACTTCCCTCTACAGTCCGGCTCACCGCATTTTATCCGCCGCAAAATCTCTGCTCAGGCGAGAGCGGCCTTTTTACGACTATGAGCCGGAAGAAGACATTGAGCGTTCTCATTGTCTTGATGCAGACGAGGTTGCCGCGCCGTCTCGGTCTATCGGCGAAGAGGTCATTCAAGGCTGGGGTCTGGATGCTGAAAGAGTCGCATACTATCCGCTTTCTTACGTGCCGAATGAGCGTCTCCTCCGCATACCGATACAAACACAGACCAATGTTGTCACTTACTACGGTCGTTTGGAGATGCGAAAAGGGGTCGTGGATCTGGCGGAAGCGATCCCGCTCATCTTGAGACAATGCCCTGCGGCACGATTTCAGTTTGTCGGCAGATCCCTGCCGTCTCCGAAGATGGGAACGGATATGAAAGCGTTTCTTGCTCAAAAGCTGGCGCGATATGGAGACGCAGTAAAATTCCTGAACCCCATACCGCCCGAAGAAATCCCGGATCTCTTGTCGAGTACCGATATCTGTGTTTTTCCGAGCCTATGGGAAAGTTTCGGTTATACCTGCCTCGAGTCGATGGCAGCCGGGCGCGGCGTCGTTGCTACTAGTCCAAGCGGCATGGCTGAGATGCTGCAAGAGGGTGATACGCAGTATGGCCTGCTCGTGCCACCTAAGTCTCCCAATGAAATTGCGCGAACCGTGATCGATTTGCTGCAAAACCCCGAACGCCGGATGCGGTTCGGTTCAGAGGCCCGTCAGCGGGTCCTGGACCATTATAGCCTGAACCAAGTCGGTGAGCTTCAAGAGTCCAGTTATCGCAGAGCGATTCAGCGGCGAACTGCTGCGGGCCCGCGCCCGTGAACCCACTAAAAAGGTATAATTAAGCGTGCATGACGTTTCAGCGCTGGTGCAAATCGGGATCACTACGAAAAACCGGTGGGACGATCTTAGGGTGACATTGGAAAAAATCAGGGATTTCGGCCTGGGCGAGCTTAGTATCGTCATCTTTGATGATCATTCCGATGAGCCGTGTCCCTACGATGTCCGCGAACTATGTTCAAACGCACAGTTAACGCGTTTTGACACCTCACGCGGATTGATAGTCCGGCGCAATGAGATTGCACAGGCAATGACCGCAAAATATTATTTAAGCCTGGATGATGACTCTTTTCCCTCGGCAGGTTCGCTCGAAGCGGCAGTGGATTATGCGGAATCTTTGACCGATAACTTCTGTCTCGGATTTCCGATTTGTGCTCCCCGCTTAGGTGCGGGTATCGATGAGCCATTACAGGCAAGCCCATCTTTAGTCAGGGCTTATACAGGGTGTGCTCACCTTCTTGACCGGCAGCGGTTTTTAGACATCGGTGGGTATCGGGGAGAATTAATTCACCAGGGCGAAGAAAGTGAAGCCGCTGTCCGTGCATTCCAGCAAAGGCTGTTTTGCCGCCACTTTCCCGGCTTCCAGATTACGCACATGGCCACGAGCGTTGCGCGGAGTATGGACCGTATCGAATATTATGGGGTCCGCAATACGCTGCTTTGGAATGATTGGTACCTGCCGCCGCCAAAGAAATTGGTCAAGCAGGGACGCGCGATCGCTTTGCGGGTGTACAAACTTGCAGTCACCTGGCGGTCGCGGCGGGTGAATGGCAGCCTCGCCGGCTTGAAAGGCAGCCTCGCCGGCTTGAAGGACATCCGCCGATATAAGGCTTACCGACAGCCGCTCAGCCCGGAACAATACCGGGAGTGGCAAAAACTACCGCTCTCGTAACTGATATTCAAACACGATTATGCAAGCAATCCAACCTGTTTCTCTTTCCCGTAACAGCCAAAAGACCAGCAGCAAAAAACTGTATTATGCCCTGGGGTTTCTGCTGATCGTCGCCAGCATTCTTGGCTCGTTCCTGCTGATCAATCCGACGATTGCGTTCACGCCTGATGATTACCTCACAATCGGCACGTTCGCGGCTATTGGTATCTGGTCACTTGGTGCCCTCTACCTGACAATGTACAACCGGCCTTTTTCGTTGAACTGCACCCACTGGGTGTTCGTGCTTTTCTTCTTGTGCTATGCACCACTTATCCAGTTTTTGACACAGAGCTTTCCCGGACAGGCGGACATAGGTGCGTTCGGTGTGCTTCATCTGAAAACCAACGGATTGATCTTTCTCTGGTGCGTTTTTTATTCTTTGACCTATTTCTGCGTCTCTCGTGCCCGTTCCAAGCCGCCCGTGCTGCGGACAGGAGATGCCAGGCCCAACTACCAGTGGCTGGTTGTATTTTGCCTCGGATGTACTCTTCTCTCTTTCGCAACCGTAGGAGCTAGCAATCTGCTGAGGATCAACGGTGTAGAAGCCGGCGGCAATACCACTGAGGAAATGGGATCCGCCGCGTCTTTGATTACTGGAACCATTGGCCGGGCCTGTCCCTTGGGAGCAATGATCATCCTCTTTGTGACGGGGCGCAGGCGGGAACCCTGGTATTATGCGGCCTTAGCGTGTGTTGCAGCTAGTGCGCTTCTTACCAATTTCCCTACGGCAATCACCCGATTTTTGTCGGGGTCTATTATGATCAGTTATGTATGTGTTGCCCTTCGCTATCGGCGCATTCCGAGCCTCTGGCTGCTGCTGCTGTTCTGGCTGAGCTTTGTCATTGCGATGCCGTTTCTTAATTTGTTCAGGACCAGCTCATTTCAGGATGCCAATGTCAGCACTTACAAACAGCAGGATTTGCAGTCTACCGTCACCGGTGGCGACTTCGATGCTTATATGATGCTTGTGGCAACTGTGAGTTACGGCGAAAAGCCTGATAACATAACCTGGGGTCGACAGCTTGCAGGCAGCTTACTTTTCTTTGTTCCGCGTCCAATGTGGCCGGACAAACCTGTCGGTTCGGGGACACTGGCAGTGCAGAATACGGTCTTGAGTTTTTATAATCTGTCCGAACCTCTGCCTGCGGAGGGATACATCAACTTCGGGGCCGCTGGAGTGCCGCTGTTTGCCATCGTGTTTGCCTGGATACTCGCTGCATTGGACAAAAAGTATTGGGCGGAGAATGCCGGGGTACGCTGGGCACGTCCTAATCTTGTCACGGTCTCTTATCCACTTTTGATCGGCCTCGTCGTCTTTATTATGCGCGGCGCACTGCTTTCCAGCTACGCTTACACAATCGGTCTCGTCGGTGCCTGCTGGATTTCGCTGCAGATCGCGTATCTGGAACCCGCCGCAAAAAAAATCGCAAAGAAACTATCTTCTCGAGTTATCCCTTATGCTAAACAACCTGCTGCGCCTCTCCGCCCGACCCGGCTACACGCTGAGCCGCGTGATTGATACGCTGACTGAGCCGAAAGAAGTCTCCTGGGAGGCGATGGGGACTTCGACACAGACTAGCCTGCCATTCGTTTCAGGGCAGCCGCTGCCGCGGATCGCGATGGTCAAGCAGGTCGTTTACCAGGACCTGTATTGCTGCCCGCCACATTCCTCGGTGCAGGAGACGATCTTTTCTTCGCTGCAGCGCACCGGCCCTGTGGCGTTGTTCACAAAGCTCAATGCCGATTTCTTTATTGTAGATGTCGAGCCTGACCCGGAGTGCAATATCTGGAAAGAAAAATGCTCGGACTGCAACCAGAATATTCCCGCCCATTATGAGGCTCTTATCACCAAACCGTATCGTAACGGAGAGCGAGGTCACAAGCACGCTCAGGGAGAGTTCAGTGTCCGTGCTGAAGAGATTGACTGGGGTGCTTACGACATTGTAATCGGCTTCGACGTCCCCGTGCCGGCGCGGATCACGCGCCTTTTTCCGCAGGTTGTCTGGTGTTACTGCTTGAGTGAACCCTGCATGGGCTCGTATAGCCGTTCGCGCAAGGCACCGGTACTGGGATATGACCTGTTTCTCAATCAGCGTTATCGCTGTCTGCCGCCGGGAACGCATCTCGCGCCGCACGAGATCGAGTTTCCTTATTTTTTGCAGTACTACGGCTGCTTTCGAGACCTCTATGGGAGTGACTTCGTGCCGCCTGTCCCGGAAGGGATGATGCTGGAAAGTCATAGTGCGGCTGAGCTGACCTCAGAGCAGATGCAGCAGCTTGAAGAGATCGGCACCATCCGTTCTGCGAAAGGCTCCGTTGAATCTGTCATTATGTCACTGATGAGCAGCAAATACTTTGTCAGGCTTGGGGGCAGGAAGCTCTGGGGTAACGCAATGGTAGAAGCGGTCGCTGCAGGGTGTCTTGCAATCGGCAACCCGAATGAGTACAAAAATAAGTGTTTGTTCACAGTGGATACCGAGGCGGATAATTTCAGTCAGGTACTCAACAAAATCAAATTGTTCGATAGCGACCCTGCACTCTACGAAAAGGAGGTCGAGGAACAAAGAAAACGGCTGAATTATCTTTGCTATGATCGGCCGCTAAGTGACTTGAATCGAGCTGCGAACTGGGTGCGCGAGAATCGGAGCAATAACAGTGAGTAAACCGTTCCGCTTGGGTCTGGTCATGGACCTCGCTTTAGGCTGGCGCACAAATTATCATAATTGGGTTCAGCATTTTCCGCAGGACATGAATGTCGAGCCGACATGGATCGTGTTATCAGATGATAAATCCCTTTGGATCGACAAAGTCCCTGGTATTCCCAATCGAATCAAAAAGCGCTTACGTGCCTCGCTGATGCTGCGAGAGGGATTGCGGCAGGGACCGTTTGATGCGACCTTCATTGCGACGAGCTCCGCGCTGACGACCTTGCCCCGCTATATGAAGGCGCATCCCTGCTTCCTTTACATCGACTCGACGCCTAAACAGCTTTTCGAGTTTGGAGATTATTATCACTGGTACCCAAGCAAGAACCCGCGCGTGGAACAATGGAAACATCAGAAACGGGCCGCAGGCTACCAGAGCGCATTGGGAGTTTTCAGCACTTCGCAGTGGGCCGCAAACTCAGTCGTGGCCGATTATGGGGCATCTCCCGCGAATATGCATGATCTTCCCTATGGGGTTGACATGAACCAATGGCAGCCGAGTGATCCTAGCCTGAAGGCTGCCAAAGAGGGCTGCGACCTGTTGTTTGTCGGGGGGGACTTCGTTCGCAAAGGTGGACCGCTTCTGCTGGATTGGGCAGCCAAAACCGAAGCGACCGGCTGGCGGCTGCATCTTGTGACACCTCACGCCGTCAAAACAGACGACCCACGCATCTCTGTTTATCATGACATGACCTCAAATGATCCCCGGCTGCAAAAGCTTTATACTCAGGCGGATATATTCGTCCTGCCGACCATAGCGGACTGTTTCTCCCTGGCCGGAATTGAAGCTCTGGCTTCCGGGATACCGCTTTTGATCGGAGACACCGGCGGGACAAGTGAAGTTGTTCAGACAGGCAAAACAGGCTATTTGCTGCCGCAGAATGATCCATCGGTTCTGTCACAAAACCTGGCATCTTTGATTGGTAACCCTTCGCTCCGAGCAGAAATGGGATACGCAGCGCGTGCTGATGCAGAAGAGCGCTTCAGTGCGCCCAATCTAGTTAAGAGAGCTGTGCAAATCATGATGAAGAGGGTTTGATGGATTAAATTCCTAATTTTCGGTAAATCGAGGACTAATATGATCTCTGTTATCATTCCGGCGTATAATGCTGGTAGATTTCTGGCCCAAACTGTTCAAAGCGTTCAATCTCAGACATATGCTGCTTGGGAATTGATTATTGTCGACGATGGCTCGAAAGATGATACCCTGGCAATCGCACAGGAGATTAGCCGTCAGGACGACCGCATTTCTGCCGTTTCACAGCAGAATGCTGGAGTGTCAACTGCACGCAATCTCGGATTGGCTAAGTCCAATTCTACTTACCCTTACGTTCTTTGGCTCGATAATGATGATATTCTAGTTCCTGACGCTTTGCAAACTCTGTTGGCCTTGCTAGAATCGGCACCCGAATTTTCCGCTGCCTGTGGTCCTGTTCAAGATATTGACGCTGCTGGATGCGTTATCGCTAACTACCACCGCTTTGAGCCGCTAACTCAGCGCCGAGGAATTGAGGGTTTTCGACTGGCTCGCCGGGGTTCTGACGCTCCTCTTGTCTTTGGAGACTTATGCTTTCATAATCATATTATTTCGCCGGGGCAGGTGTTAGTTCGCAGGAGTGCAATAGAGAATGCTGGATCCTTCGATGTTTCGCTGGCCTATACCGAAGATTATGACATGTGGCTGCGGCTGACTATGCAGGTTGGCCCGATCGCAGTAACGCATGAGCCAGTTTTGCTTTATCGACATCACACTACAAACGCTTCCGGCAATCGAGCTAATGTTAAGCGCGGGGCTGCGGATTTCCGATGGAATTTGCTGACACATTCTGGAATGTCGCCCGAACAAAAACGTGCAGCTCGTGCAGGATATTTTTATAATTCACTCGTCCGCGGGGAATTCGCGCTGTTTTACTTGCGAAGCGGCAAGATCAAACAAGGCGTGAAAGAGGCTGCCCTGGGTATCCGAGGAATGCTGTACTTTGTTCGCGATCTTGCCCGTTTGCGGAAAGCGACCGCTCTGTCAAGCCGACCCATATCACGTTAAGCCAATGACTAAAATTATACAGAAAACAATCATAGGAACCTGGCTTCATGCCGAGACAAAAGGTACGGAAAGTCTGTATCCACAGGTGGGAGGTGTGTCTTCCTCTACAGCATTTCAAGACATCTACTGGCGATGCGTTGCCCTCTTTTTTGCGTCCAGTGTCCGCCATAACCCGGATGCTGTACACAAATTGTTCACTACAGTTGCAAGCGTTCCCAACGTAGGTAACTTCTCGACCAGCCAGTTCTTGACGCAGCTTGGCGTGGAGGTGGTTCAGGTTCCGTTTGTTCATCTGCCTCCGCTCGGTTACTATGGCTCCTGGCGCAACCAGTTCTATATTCTGGACATCATTAATTACCTGGATCGCTGCGGTGCTCCCGATGAGCAGTATGTGATTCTCGATTCAGACTGCGTTTTTACGGGTTCCATTCAGCCGCTGAGCGAAGACCTCAGCCAAAGAGGGCTGCTGGCGATGGACCTTGACTTGCCGCTGGATCAAAATATCAATGGGATCACTCAGCGTGACATGAAGCAGATTTTTGAAGATCTTGGGCAGCCCTGTTCGTCTGAAGCCGCCAAGTATTACGGCGGTGAGTTTTTTGCGGCAACGACGGAAGTCATCCATCAACTTGCCCGCGAAGTGGAACCTCTCTGGGAAATCGGATTGGCTCGATTTCAGCAGGGAAAACTCAAGTTCAACGAAGAAGCGCATTTCCTAAGCTATCTTTACGCAAAACTCGGTTACGCTGAGCCCACGGGGAATCCATATATTGGACGCATTTGGACGGGACTTAAGTTCTGCAACACGTCTCCTAAAGATTTCGATTTGATAATCTGGCATGTCCCCGCTGAAAAGAAGCACGGCATCAGGCGGCTTTTTCAGCAGGTCATTCGGCCCGGATCGCGCTTTTGGACAGTCGCGCCGGGCCGAGACTTCTCACACTATGTGGCGGGCTACCTGGGAATTCCGAAGAGCAGTCTCGTTAAAAAGTCGCGTGACGTGTTTGATACAGTCACCTGGCGGATTGCCGGTAAACTGACCCAGAAAAAGAAAAGCTTGGCCTCTTGAACTCGCTGTTACGCTTGAGATAAAGTACAAATCATGCGGATTGTTTTCTGGCAAAATCTTCTTTCGTTCTACCAGGTGCCCCATATTACCGCACTCGCCGCGCATCCGAACGTCGAGGTTACCTGGGTCGTGCAGGAGATAATCAACCCGGACCGAATCGCCCAGGGCTGGAAGGTGCCGGAAGTTTACGGCGTCCAGGTCGTTGTCGCCCCGGATAATGCTGCCATCCACAGGCTTGTCAGCGAGAGGCCTGAAGATAGTGTTCATATCTTTACCGGCATCCATCAGGATCCGATTGCACGGAAGGCATTTTATTTGTGTGTCAAGAGCTCTGCTAAGATAGGGCTATTGGTTGAGCCGCCTTTTCCGGGCCGGCTGCGGAACCTGATCTCACCTGTACTTCACTGGAGTCACCGCCTTGTTTATGGGAAACGCATCAGCGTCATCATGGCGATGGGCCATATGGCAGTTGACTTCTACAAGTCCATCGGCTACCCTGACACGGTGGTTTTTCCCTATGGTTACTTCCCGCCCAAGCCTTTTAGTTCCGGCGGCGAATTGCCGACAGAGGGAGCAGTGGAGATTATGTACCTGGGACAACTAATCGAGCGCAAAGGTGTCGATATTCTGCTGAACGCATTAAGCGCACTGACTGATCTGGACTGGTTCTTGACTATCGTTGGGGGCGGGGACCAAAAAGACGCGCTGATGGCACAGGCGAAAAGATTAGGCCTGGAAAGCCGCCTGCGGTTTCATGCTTCGCTGGAAAACGAGACCGCGATGGAGATGATCGAAAAAAGGGATATCTTTGTTCTCCCCAGTCGGCACGACGGCTGGGGCGTGGTTGTCAACGAGGCCCTGATGCGCGGTGTCCCTGTCATTTGCAGCGACCATTGCGGGGCTTTAGACCTGCTGGGGGAATCATGGCGTGGCGAAGCGTTCGAGGCAGGTTCCGTTTCGAATCTGGCGCGTGTCCTGCGCCGCTGGATCAGCCGAGGTAAACGGACGGACGCAGAGGCGGAAAGGATTTGTTCGTGGTCTCACTGCATTGAAGGTAATGTGGCTGCAGACTATTTATTGAAAGCGATCCGCTCAAGCCTATTTCAAGAGCCAAGTCCGATTCCACCCTGGCAAACACGCTCATGAAACCCACTAGATGAAGCCGAAAATTCTGCAAGTCCACAACCGCTATCTGCGTCCCGGAGGCGAAGATACCGTGCTGGCGGAAGAATATGCCCTGCTGCAAGAGAATGGGCACACCGTCGAGCAGTTGTTTGTTTCCAACGAGGAAATTCGCTCAAGCAAAGCAGAAGTCGTCTTGACCGGTCTCAAAACTGTCTGGTCTCCTTCCGGTTACAAGACCGTAAGCGAAGCCATTCGGCATTTCGAGCCTGACCTCGTTCATATTCACAATACGTTTCCTCTGCTCAGTCCCAGTGTCTACTGGGCCTCTCAGGCGCAGAGGGTTCCTGTCGTGCAGACCCTGCACAACTATCGTCTGACCTGTGCCAACGGCCTTCTGCTGCGTGATGGAAGGCCCTGTGAAGATTGTGTCGGTGTACTGCCTATCCCCGCCCTGCGGCACCGCTGCTACAAGCATTCTCTGGTCGCAAGTGCTTCCCTGGCTGCTATGCAGGTGGTTAACCGTGCTATTGGTTCTTACCAGACCAAAGTAGATTCGTATATCGTCCTGACCCAGTTCGCCAAAGCAATCATGGTCCGCGCCGGTCTGCCCGAAGCGAAAGTCATCGTTAAGCCGAATTTTATCTGGGACTCTCAGCCCACAGCAGGACCACGCAAAGATCAAATTGTGTTTGTCGGGCGGATCGATAAAGAAAAGGGTGTCGATTTGCTGATCGAGGCTTGGAATGCGCTTCAGCCTGAGACCACGCGACTGGTGATAATCGGTGATGGCCCGGAGCGCACTGCTCTGGAAGCGCTCACCTCTGAAACCGGCTCGGTCGAATGGCGCGGCCAGATCGACCGTCGGCAGGTTCTGGAAGAAGTGCAACGCAGCCGCTTTCTGGTGCTGTCTTCGCGCTGGTATGAAGGCTTTCCCATGGTTCTGCTGGAAGCTCTCTGCGCCGGAACTCCCGCCATCGTGCCGAGCTTAGGAGCGCTGCCGGAGCTGATCGGGCAGGGGAGAGCAGGCCTGGTATTCACCGGAGGAAACAGTGGCTCTTTGCAGGCGATTCTTGCCGAAGCGATAGCCCTGAAGGCTGTCGACTGGTTGCAAAAGTCCAAGCTGGCCCGGCAGACTTACACGGATAATTACACCCCGGAAGCAAATTATCAGCAGCTTGCTTTGATTTACGATACAGTGCTACAACAGCATGATGCCAAAAAAGGCCGCGCTTGAAGCGCGGCCTTTTTATTTACGACATCTGCGTTAGTTTCTAAGTGCGTTAACACCATAGGCTGCCGAACCGACGCCACTCAGTCCATTAAATATTTGCTGAAGAGAAATTGGCACCTTTTTATCGGGGATATAGAGGGAGTCGCCAGGCTGGATTAGCGGGTTCCCATCCGGCTTGCCATGCAGCACGAAATCGTTGAAGTTGACACGGACCATTTTCTGTGTGCCGGATTTATCTTTGTGGATGACATTGATCTTGCTCAGGTCTGCCTGCTGTGTTGGGCCTGAAACGCCGCTCAGAGCATCCTGGATGCGGTCACCAGGCTTGTAGAGGTAGTAGCCGGGGCGGGCGACATCACCGAAGACGAATGTTCGGTTTTTCAGCTCCGGGATAGCAAGTCGGTCGCCAGGGGCCAGGACAATATTCTCAGTCATATCACCGTGTCGGAGCAAAGGATCCAGATTGATCGGCATATCTTTGCCGTCGTGGGTCAGATGGGCGTCCACCAGATCGGCAGTGTCGGGATTGAAGCTGCCGCATTCCGAGATCGCCGCCAAGATTGTCAGATCAGACCGATAGGGGAGAACCAGCGGATTTCTGACTTGACCGACGATACTTACTTTGCCGGTCTGCTCTGGGACATAAATCACATCGCCTGGGGTCAGCGCGATATCGGCTGCCGTTCCGGCTTGGGATTGTGGATCCGTCACATCGAGTGTTTGCTTTGTTCCGTCTTCATGAGTGACTACAACATGAGTCGGGTCAGCAATCTGCTCGGAAGCATTGCCTGCATTTGCGGTAGTGATCACGCCACCAGATTCCGCGAGGGCTTCAATCAAGTGCATTTGCGGTCGGTATTCTAGGAGGCCGGGCCGAATCACCGAACCGCTGAAGACAACCGTCTCAGGATGCTTTTGGACAAGCGAGACTGACACGGAAGGGCTGACAATATATTTTTTATATTTAGT
>JBPBQB010000069.1:0-21907 GCA_050954545.1 Janthinobacterium lividum
TGCGGCTCGGACAGATGACAGCACTTTGAAGCAGGCCTGCGAACGTTTTTGGAAACACCTGGTGTCGGCCCAGATGTATGTGACCGGAGGAATCGGCGGGTTCGCGTCTAATGAAGGCTACGGGGCAGATTTCGATCTGCCGAACCAGACTGCTTACGCGGAGACCTGCGCCGCCATCGGGCTGGTCTTCTGGGCGTCTCGGATGGTCAATCTCGACTGTGACAGCCGCTACGCAGATGTCATGGAGAGGGCCTTATATAACGGTGTCCTGAGCGGGGTGTCTCTGGACGGGACGCGGTTCTTCTACGAGAATCCGCTGGCAAGCACGGGTACCCATCACCGTCAGGCCTGGTTCGGCTGCGCCTGCTGCCCGCCGAACATTGCGCGTCTGCTGGCGTCGCTCGGTCAGTATGGGTACTCTTATAGCGAGACGGACATTGCGGTGCATCTGTATATTCAGGGCCTGGTGACTTTGGCAGTCGCCGGACAATCTGTGACTGTTTCTCAGACAACCGATTATCCCTGGGATGGCCGCGTAGCTTTGACAGTTTCCCTCGATGAAGCCGCCTCGTTTCGTCTGCGGCTGCGTCTGCCTGGGTGGTGCCGCGACCCACGGATTTCCCTCAACGGCGCGGCGGTCACGCTGGAGATGGTGCAGGGCTATGCGGTGATTGAGCGCGAGTGGCAGAGAGGTGACATAGTGACTTTGGAGATGCCGATGCCGGTGGAGCGTGTCTCGTCAAGCCCGCGTATTTCCTACAACCGTAGCCGGGTGGCTTTGCAGCGCGGCCCGATTGTCTACTGTCTGGAAGCCGCCGACAACGGCCCGGACTTAGATTGGATTTCGCTGCCATCTGATACGGCGTTCGCTGCAGAGTTTGAGCCCGGCTTACTCGGCGGCGTCACGGTCCTGCGCGGCGAGGCGCAGCGGCTGTCTGCGAAAGGCTGGGAGGGTACGCTGTATCAGAGTGGGCCGGCGGTCACTGAGACTGTTCAGATCAAAGCCATCCCCTACTTTGCCTGGGACAACCGGGCTGCGGGTGAGATGCTGGTCTGGATACGAGAATAGGATCGATGGTCAATCAAATCGAGGAGAACAAAGATGTATAAAGGGCTAAGTCCGGGGGCGATCGGTGTCAAGACACCTACTCTTGAGGATGCGTTAGCGGCGGCGAAGATCGGTGGATTTGGCGGGGTGGAGATCAATCCCGGCGAGATCGCGGACTTGATCGAAGCGCATGGGAAAAATGCTGTTGTGGCAAAGTTCACAGAGGCTGGTATCAAACCGGCGGGGTTTGGACTGCCGATTGAATGGCGTGGGTCGGAAGATGCCTGGAAGGCGGGGCTGAATGATCTGCCGCGTCTGGCGGAAGCGGCGGCGGCAATCGGCATGACCCGAACGATGACCTGGATCATGCCCTGCTCGAACGAGCATCAGTTTGACGAAAACAAGGCATTTCATGTCACGCGGTTTACACCGGTTGCCAAGATATTAGGAGATCACGGGATTTCACTCGGGCTGGAGTTTATCGGGCCGAAGACTCTGCGCGAGACGCAGACACACCCGTTTATCTACACGATGGAAGATATGCTGGAAATGGGGCGGGAGATCGGCCCGAATGTTGGATTGCTGCTGGACTGTTTTCACTGGTACACGTCCCATGGCACAGTCGACCAGTTGAAGGCGCTGACGCCTGCACAGGTGGTTTATGTCCATGTCAACGATGCGCCATCGGGCATTCCCGTTGATGAACAGATCGATGGCAACCGTGACCTGCCGGGGGCGACCGGAGTGATCGACATTGTCGGCTTTTTGCAGACACTTCGCAGCATCGGCTATGACGGGCCTGTCACCCCGGAGCCGTTTGTCAACCTCAGTGCCTTGCCGTCGGATGCTGCGCGGCTGGAGCGTGTCGGGGCGGCGATGGACGACATCTGGCGCAAAGCCGGAATCCAACCGTGAGCACTAAGTAGTGTCTCGGAAATTAAGATGCGGGCGACTGAAGTCGCGGCAACAAGTTCGCAAAACCTGCCTTCGCAGGTTAATATGGAAGTTTCAACGCGGATTCTGTATTAGTCCACGCAGGTGGAATTTGTGCTTTTGTTGCCGCGACTTCAGTCGCCCGCAAAGACTTATAGCACGTTACTGAGAAGTCTTCGCAGGGGTTTAGGGCAGGGTATTTCAGACAGAGGGTAGGTTCTAAGCCCCCAAGCCGCCGATTGCCTTTCCGATGAAGTAGGTGACGAGGCCTTCGACGGCACCGACGGCGGTCATTTCGAGGCCGCTGCTCCACCAGGAGCGGACGGTGATCATTGTCTTGGCCGCACCCACGGCGAAGTGAGCAATGAGAGAAATCACGGCGGCGGCAATGATGGCGGCGGGGCCGTGCAGGAAGAAGAACGGGATGATCGGGATAAACGCGCCGACGGCGGTCGAGATAAACCCGGAGGCGGCGGACACGTAGGGATTACTGAGGGCGTCTTCGGTCAGATTGAGCTGCTCTGCGGCCAAAGTTTTTAAGAACTGCTCGGGGTCGCGGGCCAGATGCTCGGCGGCGCGTTTGGCATCTTCTTCGGGCAGCCCTTTGACTTGCAGCACCAGAGCCATTTCTTCCTGCCCGTCTTCCGGGTTCTCTTCCAGCTCGATTCGCTTGCGGTGCATCTCTGCTTCGTAAATCTCGCGCTCACTTTTCGCGGCAAGATAAGCGCCTGAACCCATAGAAAGAGCAGACGCGATCATGCCTGCCAGCCCGGCCAGCAGGACATAATGCTGATTGTCGGTCGCACCGGAGACACCGGAGACGATGCCGAAGATCGCGCCGAGGCCGTCGTTGACTCCGTAGATGGCATCACCGATCCAGCTTGCCGGGGAGCGGTGACCTTTACGGGCCCGCAGGTCGTCAAGCGCCTGCTGGGGGTTGATGGGCCGGGAAAACATGCGGCCAATCGGCTGGTCTGCCGACGGAGCCGGGGCCATCATATTCTTGAGGGCTTTCGAGTGCGCCCGTTCGTCGGCAATCACTTTTTGCAGGATCTCGACGCTGGGCGCGTCTCCTAATTCCTGCATCTGACGGCCATAAGACGCGACATGCTTGCGCTCGCCCATCTCCACCCGACGCAGCGTTGCGTCGGGGCCGCCAATTCTATTCACCAGTGTATCCACTGACCCGGTGGGCGAACCTGCGTACTGCGGTTTCGGTGCGCCTAATTCCGTCAGCCGCCGCTCCCACAAGTGAGCATGGGCAAGCTCGGCTTTGGATAAACCCTCTAAAATATGCTTGCGGCGCGTGTCGTTCTCGCGATCTGCCAGTGTCTGGTAGGTGATCGATCCTTCCATTTCCGCCTGCCAGTTGCTTTCGAGAGCTTTAAGCAATCGCGGATCGCCTATCTCTGGTTTCTGATTTTGGGTGACACTCATCAAGCGTTATCTTTCTGTGTTTGACATACCGCACAGAGGCCGTAGAACTCGACGCGCTGGGCGTGGATCTCGTATCCCGAGAGGGATTGCGCCTGACCGGGCAAGCCTGTCAGGCCGTCGATTTCAATGTCTTTGATTTCGCCGCATTGCGTGCAGATGACATGAGGATGGAACTCAGGACGAATGCCGTCATAATGCTGACGCCCGTCCCCCGGCTGAATTTCCAGCACTTCGCCCATGTCCCGCAGCGTGTCCAATGTTTTGTAGACTGTCGCCAGAGATGTCATCGGCGAGACACGCTGCACCTGGGCGTAGATCTCTTCGGCGCTAGGGTGCGTGTCCAACTCCAAAAGCGCCCGAAGGATACAGATGCGCTGGGGCGTGATCCGGTGCCCGCTATCGTGTAGTTTTTGCT
The DNA here is from genome assembly GCA_050954545.1 of Janthinobacterium lividum. Classification (GTDB taxonomy): domain Bacteria; phylum Armatimonadota; class Armatimonadia; order Armatimonadales; family Capsulimonadaceae; genus JANXMY01. The sequence continues at coordinate 3,834 of JBPBQB010000069.1, forward strand.
GTAGGTATTCGACCCGCGTATCTGTGTTTGATTGCATAGCTTAAACAGAATAGTTCTTTATGGAAAATGGTTCTTGATAATTATGAAGCAAAAATGCTAAGTTGTCAAGAGGGAAAGGAAGAGGATAAGAATCAAAAGAGACTAGCTTCTCTATACTCCATGGAGGACACGCCAGGCGGCTTCGATGGCAGCGCGAAGCTCGGCGGCGGCAGCCTGGGGATCGGCGGCCTGTGTCACGGCGTCAGTGACGGCGACACCGTCGGCACCGGCTCGGAGGCAGTCGGCGACATCAGCAGGAGTGTGAATGCCGCCGAATGCGACCACGGGGATGTGAACGGCATCTTTGACTTTCCGCAGCAGGGCCAGACCCTCGCCCGGTGTCTCGGAATCGAAGGCAGGGCCAATCTGAACGTAGTCAGCCCCACCCCGTTCCGCCTGGGCGGCTCCTGTGACTGTGCGGGCAAACGAGCCGATCATGGCCTCGCCGGATGGGCGAAGAAAATTGCGGGCATCGGAGGGTTTATAGGAACGCTCGGTAAGGAGAACGCCGTCGGCACCACATTTTTCGGCAAGCTCTAAGTCGCCTGTAACGATGAAACGGGCCTGTCCGGCTGTCATCTCGCGCAGGCGCAGGGCGACGGCGTAGAGGCCGAGATCGTCGGCGCTGGAATTACGGACACGGAGCTGAACGATGTTGACACCGCCCGCGACGGCGGCTTCGACCAACGAAAGCGGGTCGGCTTTCTTGTCGGTGCGGGTCCGGTAGAGGGCACGTCCGGTCACTAAGGTGAGGCTAGGCTGGGGAATATCTGTCACAGGAGTATTGTACCCAATGCTGACAGAACTTGCAAATAGGGGGCGTAAGCGGCAAGAGGGAACAGGGGATTTTTACGCTCCTGGCTCCCAGCTTTTCCTATTCTTCGCTGCTTTCTTCGATATAGACGCGCTTCTGGGCTTCCTCAAAAGTCGTGATGCCCTGCATGACTTTTGCGGCGGCGTCCTGACGCATCGTTGTCATGCCACGGGCCATGGCGGCCTGGCGGATCTTGTGGGAAGGGAGCCGGTTCAGGGTCATTGCCCGGATGCCGTCGTCCATGACCATCAGCTCCTGGACACTGTAACGGCCCTTGTAACCAATGCCGCTGCAAGCCTCGCAGCCGGCTCCTGCCATAAACTTGGCCTGATGGAATGCTGGGGAGTCGGTATCGACCCCGAAGGCCTGTAAATCGACTTCGGAAGGCATGGAGGGCTTGGCGCACTGCGGGCAGACCTTGCGGACCAGGCGCTGAGCAAGGATGCCGACGACGGAAGAAGCCACCAAGAATGGGTCCATGCCCATGTTCAGCAGGCGCGTGATGGCTCCGGCGGCATCATTGCAGTGAAGGGTCGAGAAAACAAGATGGCCGGTCAGCGCGGCCCGAAACGCGATCTCGGCGGTTTCCTGATCTCGGATTTCGCCGACATAAATAATATCGGGGTCCTGACGCAGAATAGCGCGAAGCTGCCGGGCGAAAGTCAATCCCGCTTTCTCGTTGACGTTGGACTGCCGGATACCATCGAGTTCATATTCAATCGGGTCTTCGACTGTGATAATATTGACGTCGGGGGTGTGAATCTCATGAATCGCGCTATAAAGAGTGGTGGTCTTGCCCGAGCCTGTCGGCCCGGTCGCAAGAAAAATGCCGTGCGGCTTGCGGATCAGGCTTTGCAGCGCCTGCAAGTTGCGGTCTGAGAAGCCAAGCTGACTGAGATGAGGGCGGACGCCGGATTTGTCAAGAATTCGGAGGACTAGCGACTCGCCATACTGGGTCGGCAGGGATGAAACACGCATATCGACGGAGCGGCCTTCGACTGTGACGGAGATACGCCCATCCTGCGGCAAACGGCGCTCGGCGATGTTCATTTCCGCCATGATCTTGAGACGGGAAGAACAGGCAGGCTGGAACTCGCGGCGGATGCTGTCGACATGGCGCAGGGTACCGTCCTGCCGAAACCGGATCTCCAGTGAATTACGGCGCGGCTCAAGGTGAATGTCACTGGCACCGGACAGGATTGCATCGGTCAAAATCTTGTTGATAAACTGGATGACGGCAGGCTGGTCGACACCCGGCGTGTCCAACGCATCCGGCTGGCCGTTTGAGAGGGAGCTGGTGAGCGTCGAAGAAATCGCCCCGGAGAAGACATCCGATGCCCGCTTTTCGTCCACACGCGCTGCCATCGCTGTGGCATTTTGAGCGATCACAGGCGCAGGCGGCGGCACTTTCGCGGGAACAGCGCTGCGCGGCGCAGTCTCAGCAGTGTCTCTTGCTTCAGATTTAGACTCAGGCGCGGGGCCATACCAGTGCGCGATCGCCGCCAGCAGCGGCGCTTCCGTCGCAATGGCAGGGGCGATCCGTAGCCGGTTGGCAGTCGCGATCTTATGAGCAGCTTCCATGACCCGTGCATTCCAGGCCGCGACGATGATTTTCAGCGTTCCGTCGGCAGTCCGTCCGATCGGCAGCAAAGAGTATTGGTGAGCGACAGCAGCAGGCACAAGAGCTAGGGCGGCTTTGTCCACAGCGACATCGTCCATCATCACATAAGCAGCGTCCACCTGGAGGGCGCGGGCCCGTGTGATGTCCTCAGTCTCAACTAGGCCAAGTTCCACCAGCACTTCGCCGAGCGGTTTGCCGGTCTGCTTCTGGAATGTCAGCGCCAGAGTAAGCTGCTGCTCTTTCAGCAATCCCTGCTCGACCAGAAGATGCCCGAGTTCTTTTCGTTTCGTGCCACCTGCGGGAAGTACCACCGTCATAAGTTTGCCTTGCTCCTGAAAAATTACGGCATTAGTTCAATCGTAATGCTGTTACATTTATCGGCATTTCACGTGATTTCCGTTAGGCACAGAGCAAAGAAAAACCGCTCGGCCTGGGCTGAGCGGCATATTTACGATTGGGTTTTAACAGCGAACTATCGAATGCGGCGGGGACGGTCGTCTTCATCTTCGTCATCATCATCGTCGTCGAAATGCTCGTCGTCGATGTCATCGAGCGCTCCTGAGGAGTCCGTGTAATTGGAAATCTCTTCGCCGCGAAAGACGGTAACGAGAAAATCTTCACGCTCAAACGATGGCAGGTAGGAAGAGACGATGTCGTCGTCGATCTGGGCCAGCAGCTCTTCTTCGGTGCTGACGGGCAGATCGGCTTCTAAGACTAAAGTCGCGTGGATCGTGCGGCTTTCGACAGCGAAATGCAGATCAAGCTGACCAATGCGGCGGTCTTCCTCCCAGATCAGGAAAATCTCGGAGCTTTGAGTGCGGACCAGGCGGGAAAGACGATAATGGTAAGTTGTGTCCATAAAATATCACGCAGAAAAAAGGGCGGGGAGCTAGTCCCCGCCCACGAGAAAAACAATGCGGACTAGGCTGGTTCAGGGCGCAGGTTCGGCAGACGGCGCGGCTTCTCGGTGCCAGACTGGACGGAGGTGTCACCCGCGCTCGGCGGGGGAGCCTGCGGGGAGATCGGCGCAGTATAAGCAGGAGCAATCGCCCCTTCCATCAAAGCAATGAAATCTTCACGCTCCAGCATCTCTTTTTCGAGAAGAACCCGGACGATCTCATCCATCTTGCCACGGTTCTCGGTTAAGATCACACGCGAACGCTCGTAGCATTCGTCGATGATCGCCCGAACTTCTTTGTCAATCTCAACAGCGATTGTCTCGGAGTAGTTACGCTCCTCGTTCCAATCGCGGCCTAAGAAGGGGCTGCCATGACGGGTTCCCAGCACGACCGGGCCGAGGGCCTGGCTCATACCGTATTCGCAGACCATGGCACGGGCAATCGCGGTGGCCCGCTCGAAGTCGTTGGATGCGCCCGTCGTGACTTCGTTGAAGACCGTTTCTTCCGCGACCCGACCTGCGAGCAGTGCGCTGACATCGTCCATGAACTCCTGACGCGTGGTCAGGTATTTGTCTTCCGTCGGATACTGCATGGTGTAGCCGAGAGCGCGTCCACGCGGCAGGATCGAGACTTTATGCACGGGGTTAGCATTCGGCAGCAGCTCACCGACGACGGCATGGCCGACTTCATGGTAAGCAATGCGCTCCCGCGTGGTCTCGTTCATGATGCGCGACTTGCGTTGCGGGCCGGCCACGACACGATCAACGCTTTCATTGAAGTCATCGACGCCGATCTTTGTCTTGTCATAACGGGCCGCCAGCAATGCAGCTTCGTTGACTAAGTTCGCCAAATCAGCCCCGGAGAAGCCGGGAGTACGGCGGGCCAGGTTCTGGGCGCTGACATCGTCGGCCAGCGGCTTGCCGCGCAGATGGACATTCAGGATCGCTTCACGTCCCCGGACATCCGGCGGGTCGACCGTGACCTGACGGTCAAAGCGGCCTGGACGAAGCAGAGCGGGGTCAAGAACGTCAGGTCGGTTAGTCGCGGCGATCATGATGACGCCCGCGTTCGGGTCAAACCCGTCCATTTCGACCAGCAGTTGGTTCAGTGTCTGTTCCCGCTCGTCATGCCCGCCGCCCATGCCTGCGCCGCGCTGACGGCCCACGGCATCGATCTCATCGATAAAGATCAGCGAAGGACGGTTAGCTTTGGCTGTGTCGAACAAATCCCGGACACGGGATGCGCCGACACCGACGAACATCTCGACAAAGTCCGAGCCGGAGATATGGAAGAACGGCACACCTGCTTCACCGGCGATGGCACGGGCCAGCATGGTTTTACCGCATCCGGGAGGGCCGAGCAGCAGGACGCCTTTCGGAATCTTGGCCCCGAGCGCCTGGAACTTCTTGGCGTTCTTCAGGAACTCAACGACTTCCTGAAGCTCCTGTTTGGCTTCATCGACCCCGGCGACATCGTCAAATGTCACTTTCGGGACATTGTCATTCAGCCGCTTGGCACGAGAGCGTCCGAACGACATAGCCTGATTGCCGCCGTTCTGTGCCTGGCGCAGAAAGAACATATAGAAGACAAAGATCAGCACGAGCGGCGCAACCACAGTCGCCGCTAGAGTCATCACAGTGTCAGAGATCGGCGGCTTATTGAAGTTGAACTTGACGCCATGAGCTTGAAGCTGGTCGGCCAGTTCCTGACGCTGCTGCGGGTTGTCCGGGGGCAGATAAACTGAAAACGCACCTCCGCCTTTCGTTAAATGGCCTTGAAACGTGTCTTTGTCGAAATTGCCGTCGGAAACATTGTTGCTGCCGACGTTGTCTAGGAACTGGGAATAAGTAAACTCTTTTTGTGTCTCGCTCAAGCGAAACATCTTCGAGTTGCTCTGGACAAAAAAGTAAAACACAGTTAGCAGGACAACGATCGGAACGATCACGCGAACGATATTATTTCTGTTCAAACAAAAGCCTCCTTCCCCGCCTAAAACTTCGATTGTTTTGACTCGGGAAGACTCTCTAAAATCCCAGTGGGATAGCACTCTTTTGAGAATGGGTCAGTATACCACATTATTGTCTTATCGGCAATAATGCTACACTCAGTTATACGCTGATAGGGAAACCGGCGTTCCCATTGTCTTTAACAGACTCTGTGAATGGGTCGTTCCACATCATCTTTCCTCATGCTCCAGCCGCCAACCATCACCGTTTCGTATCGGCGCATTGAATTCGGCCAGTGTCCCTACGCCCAGTTCCAGCGTGTGCGCTGCCCCAGATGCCCGAACAAGCCACCGGCCCGGCGGGACATTCTGAACGCTCCGCACCATCTGCATATTATGGTCGAGAAACAGCAAATCCAGTGAGAACCTAACGCCGATTGTATGCACCGAGGTCACGCCCGGCAGCCATAAACCTGTGCATATCGGCAGGATTCGACGTCCAAGTACGCCCCACCCTTTAGCCCACCATCCCTCGGCACGGGTGACACTCGCGATGCAGAGGCCAGAGGGGGCGTGGATTAGGCGGTAGGTTGTCATTCATATCCCGACACCGTGTCGACCTTGACGGCTCTGAGACGGTCCAGATCCAAAGTCAGCTTGTTCGGCGAACCGCAGGACGGACATTCGACCAGCCGGGTTTCCGGGCCTTCCTCTTCCAGCACTTCGGCGCTGACATCTACTGCGACGACCGTTTCGCAGCAGAAGCAGACATAGTCGGCAGTCTCACGTGGTTTGGCGACCGCCTTCGGTTCCTGAAGCCGCTCCCAGCGAAAGTGGATAAAAAGCCGGCCCCAGTTGTCGCCGTCTTTTTCGATGCGGTGGTACCGGGCTTTGACTTCCGGCTGATCCAGAAAACGCAGGACTGCTTTTTTGAGCTGGCCGGAGCCTTTACCGGGGATGACTTCCACTTCCGTGCTGCGTTTCGCCGTGGCTTCGTCCATGATGCCTTTGAGGGCGGCTTCAATGGCGCGGCTGTCGTTATAAATCGGGTGTAAATCTAGCTTGAGCTTCATAATATGTGGTTATTGTAGCACACTTGACATCATCTCCCACTGTGTGGGATAATCAGCTATGACGCTCGGGTTTATTGAAACGCAAAAGTTTATGCAAATACGTGAAATTTACTTCGCAGGAGATGCCTCGTACTCAGCTCTTCAGCAAACATTGTTGTCCACCCCGGAAATCGGTGATGTAATGTCAGGCTGCGGCGGATTACGGAAAATGCGCTGGCCCGATCCGCGGCGCGGCAAAGGGAAGCGCGGAGGATTGCGTGTCATCTACCTGTATGTGCAGGAAGTGCAAATAATTTTGTTCCTCAGCGTTTATGATAAGGACAAGGCCGACGATCTGACAGCTCTCGAACGGAAAATCCTGACGCAGCTTGCCGGAAGCTTACGGGAATCAATTCTGCAAAGACAATAAAATGCAAAGTAAAAAGACAAATGATGCTTCCACAACTTTATTTGAGGATTTGCAGACTGGACTTCTCGAAGGTATCGCACACTTCCGAGGGGAAATTGAGCTAAGGACTACTACCCTTTCAGTCCCCGAGCCGCCACCTCTTTATACGGCAGAAAGTGTTCGAGCCTTGAGAACAGGACTTGGTTTCAGCCAGCCTTATTTCTCTCGCCTGCTGAATGTTTCTCCTAAAACAGTGCAAAGCTGGGAGCAGGGAACACGCAGTCCAAGCCAAGCCTCGGCCAGGCTCCTGCAATTAATCGAAAACCCACATTTACTGGATGGGCTTCGGCAGCAGGCTCCTCAGCAGCCATGATTAATGTCAAAGACATTGTGAAGACTTATAAGACCGGCAGCTTTGATTTGACGGTGCTCAAAGGGATTTCGCTGCATGTGGGCAGGGGCGAGATGGTGGCGATCATGGGACCGTCGGGCTCGGGCAAATCGACGCTGATGAATATCATCGGCTGTTTGGACAAGCCGACGTCAGGGTCGTATGCGCTGGACGGCGAGGAAGTGGCCCGGCTGGATGAGAACTCGCTGGCGAAGATCCGCAATCGCAAAATCGGCTTTGTCTTTCAGCAGTTTAACCTCCTAGCCCGGACAACGGCTCTGCGGAATGTCGAGCTGCCGATGGTCTATTCGGGGGCGCGGGGGCGGGAAGCGCGGGCAAAGCAGTCACTCATGCGGGTGGGCCTTGGGGACAGGATGGACCACCGGCCAAACCAGCTTTCCGGCGGTCAGCAGCAGCGGGTCGCGATTGCGCGAGCACTGGTCAATGATCCAGTCATTTTGATGGCAGATGAGCCGACAGGAGCGCTGGATACAAAGACAGGCGAGGAGATCATGGCCCTGTTCCAAGACCTGCACCGGGAAGGCAAAACACTGGTCGTAGTAACGCATGAAGAGGAAGTCGCGCGTCATTGTGAACGAATCGTGCGCTTCAAAGACGGCGAGATTGTCAGTGATGAGGCGGTCAGGGAACGGATACGGGCGGGGTAGGAGATGGAGACCCCCACCCCCGCCGCTCCGCGTCGACCCCTGCCCCCACTTCGTGGGAGAGGGGTGAAGATTTGGAAGTTCCGTGCCTTGCTTCTTATCTTAATTTTATCCTAACCCCTCTCCCGCTTGCGGGGGCAGGGGTCGACGCGGAGCGGCGGGGGTGGGGGAAATTCTACTCATACCTTAACGCCGTGATTGGGTCGAGCTTGGCGGCGCGGAAGGCGGGGTAGATGCCGAAGAAGAGGCCGACGCCGACAGCGAAGCCGAAGCCTAGCTCGGTGGCCCAGAACGGGACGAAGGTCGGCAGGACTTTGTGGGCGAAATGGTCGATCAGCTTTGCCAGGCCGTAGCCGCAGGAGACGCCGATGAGGCCGCCAAGGCCGGAGACGACCATCGCTTCCACGACAAATTGCAGGAGAATAGCGCTTCGGGTCGCACCGACGGCTTTGCGGATACCAATCTCGCGGGTGCGCTCGGTCACTGAAACCAGCATGATGTTCATGATACCGATGCCGCCGGTCAGCAGCGCCAATCCCCCCACCCCGCCCAGCACAAGCTGAATGCCGTTTAAGAGCGTATCAAGCTGCTTTAAGATGCCTTCCTGCGTGTCTACAACGAAATCTTTGTAGTTAAGCGGATGGCGCATTTTGAGGACACTCCACACTTGATCTGCCGCGATCTCGACCTGCGGGATTTCGTTGGAGCGAGTTGAGAAGCTGTTGATCTTGTCGCTACCTGTAAACCGTTTCTGAACGGTCGTCAAGGCAGCGTAGAGAGCGTTGTTGAAGTCCTGCCCACCCCCGCCACGATCCTTTTCCTGCAAAACACCTACCACGACAAGTGAGACGTCGGAACCGTCATCGGTCGTGCAGCGAATCTCTTTGCCTAATGGATCGATCGTGCCGAATAGGTCGGTCTGCATTTTGTGGCCGATGATGCAGGCTTTGCTCCAGCTCGCGACATCGTCTGCCGTGATAAAGCGGCCTTCGGCCAGCGGCAGGTTCTGAGTTTGGTTGTAGGTCTGTAAAACGCCCGTGAGTGTCACCGAACGGCGATTTGCCCCGACTTGCGCTACCACTGACGCTTCGGCGTCCGGGCTGACCGGGCCGACCAGTGTGCAGCGGTCTTCGACGGCGCGGGCATCGGCCATCGAGAGTCCCGAGAAGCCGCCGCGCGAGACGCTGCCAAGCTTCGGCTGGTACGAGGCAAAGATCAGGTTCGCACCGTTGCCGGCGAACTGGTCCAATATCTGCTGACGAATGCCCTGGACGATGGCGATCATGACAATGACCGAGGTCACGCCGATAATGACGCCGAGCATAGTCAGCAGCGCCCGCAGTTTGTTTGCCCAGAGGGCGGCGAGGGCGACACGAATGGATTCGAAGAAGATCATGATAGAAATCTGGCCCCGTCACGGACGGGTGGGTTAATTCCCCCCACCAATATCGGTTTTGCGGCGGCCGGAGGCGTCAGTGGGCGGGACAATGAGTTTCTCGCCAGGCTTGAGGCCGGAGAGGATTTCGACGCTGGTGTCGTCACGCAGGCCGGTGGTCACGATGCGCTTTTGCTGCTGGTTAGATGGCGTCAGTATCGTGACCTGGCCGGATTTGCCGCTGAACGGGACGGCTTCGAGGGGGGCCAGCACGACGTGAACGTGTTTTTTGCTGACGATGCTGACATCGGCGCTCATGCCGGAACGGAGGCGGGGATCGTTGCGGTCGAAGGCGACTTTGACGGCGAACTTTGAGATCGAGTTTGCCCCGCCGCTGGTGCTGGCGCTGCTGCCGTCACTGGAAAAGGCATTGGTGGAAGCGGGAGCGATCTGAGTGACCGAACCCGCGAAAGTCGCGCCAGGCAGGGCGTCGACGGTGATGGACGCGGGAGCGTTCAAGTAGACTTTGGCGACGTCGACTTCGTTGATGCCGACACTGACTTGAAGGCGGCTGCCGAGGGTAGCGACAATGGACTGGGCATCGGAGAAGCCCGTGGTCGCGCTCTGGACGATCTCATTCGGCTCTTTGTACTTTTTCAGGACCAATCCCGAAGCCGGAGCAAGAATGCGTGTATCGGCGATGTTGACCTGAAGCTGCTCGATATTGCCCGCGATCTGAGCGACGGAGGCACGGGCCTGGGCGATGTCGGAGAACTTGACGGCGTTCTGGCCGGAATTCGCGAGGGCAGCTTGAAGCTGGACCCGCGCGGCGTCGACCTGGGCCTGAGCATCGGTGATGTCCTGAATGCGCGGTCCGGCGGTGGTCAGCGCCTGGGCCTGCTTGGCGGTGGAAAGGCTGCTAGCGGCGGTGTCGACGGCGACCTGGGAGCTATCGTAATCGGCCTGGGAGATGAAGCCTTTGGTAAGCAGAGCCGCCCGGCGCTTCTGGGTCCGCAGGGCATCGTCCACTGAAATCTGCGCCCGCTCGACGGCTTCCTTCTGCTGGGCCAGTTCCTGGGGCCGGGCACCGGCGGCGACGACGGCCAAATGGGTCTTGGCCGTGACTAAGCTTGCGCGGGCTTCGGCGATGGCGGAAGAGGTCTGCTGTACCTGGAGTGCATACTCGGCCTGGGTCTGAGACAGACGCGCCTGGGCCTGCTGAAGCTGGGCTTTAAACTGTGCAAGCTGCGGGTCAATCAGAGAACGGTCGACGACGGCAATCAGTTGTCCTTTTTGGACATACTGGCCTTCGGTGATAGGAATAGAGAGCAGGCGGCCTGCCGCTTTGCTTTTGACGTCCACTTTGTCGACCGGCTCGATGGTTCCGGTCTCTGAGACCTGGATAACGATGTCGCCGCGCCCGACCGAAACGGTGCGCGGCGGAACCGGGGGGTGATGAAGCGATTTGCTGATGCCTCGGCCAATCAAGACAGCAGCGATCAGCAAAACAACCACAATGCTCAGGGGTTTAACGAAGCGTTTCAAGATACTGTCAGTATACCATGCTTCGCGGGACGGCGGCGGGACAACTGCGGCGGATGTACAGGTACGGTACTCCGTGGCGGCGTGGGTTTATGGCGGCTGGCAAGCTGAAGCAGATGGGTTTTCCGGGAGACCAGCGCGATCTGGCAGGCCTGTTCGTAAGGAGTCAGAGCCGCCGGCAAAGACGTATGCAGGGCCTGCTCACGTGTCTCGATCATTGCAGCGCGAACCTTCCAGTTGCCGAAGCGCGACACATGACAGCGTGAGAGCAGTGCTTCCCGGAAAGTCTCAGGTCCCCAAAGTGCAGGATTGGCTTGCCCTGTGGTGTGACGAGCGGCTTGGGCGGCGTCGGCGAGATATTCCTGTGCATGGCGCGGATTATTGGTCCAGAGAGCGAAGGCCAGCGCTTCTGCGTAAGGATCGCCGCCGGAAAGGCGGCTGACGGTGACATTCGGGCCGGGCACGGACTGGGTCAGCAGGTCGTCGACAACTTGCTGTGCGTACTCGCGCTGGTACTGCTGGATAGCAGGCTGACGACCCGCGCGGGCCATGACTGTCGCCCAGTAGGTAACGACTTTTGGGTCGTAATTGCCGGGCAGGACGGAACCCCGGAATGCAAGGCGCATATCGTCAGAAGTTGAAAGCGGCTTGCCGTAAGCGATGAGGCCACGTCCGTCGACATCGAGGCCCTGAGCAATAAACACTTTGTTCCAGACCCGCTCCTGACCGGTCGCCATAAGGCGGCGCTTGATGTAGATCAAGACCGGCGGCAGGCTGCCGGTGCCGGCGGTCCACTGCATGATTCCCCAGGACAGCACACCTTTATCGTACATGTTGACGGAGTCGAAGCCGCCTTCCAGCGACTGGGTGACGCTGAGTATAAACAGGTTTCGGGTCGTGACATCGGGCGTCTCGATCCACCGTGTCGAGCGCACTTCGACGCCATTTTCAAGGTTCATTCGATGCAAAAAGCTTGCCTGAACTGGATTGTTAGTGACGACAGGCAGAACATAGGGCTGCACAGCCACAGGGGTCAAATCTAAAATCACCTGCGGCGGGACAGGGGGGGTACTGCTGCTGTGGTGGTGATAACGGTGATGCGAAGAAGCAAAAACCGCCATCGACAGTGACAGGCAGAAGAAAATTATTGCGGCTCGGAAAATAATCATGGCAATATGATACCCTGTTTTGAAGTGTCTAGTAAGAAAGGACGAGTGACTTCAGTCACTCGCTCTTCTGTTTCCGATCCGTGCCAGCGCTTCCGCCGCAGCCTCCACGACTTCGGGGTCGGCATCGGTTTGCAGGAAAATCAAAGTGTCATACGCCGCCGGGTCGCCCAGTGTTCCCAATGCCCAGGCAACGGCTCCACGCACAGCAGGACTGCTGTCGCCCTGAAGCGCGATCAGCGCTTCTGCCGTGCCTTCCCCACCGATCTGCCCGAGCGCGACCGTCGCCGCCCCGCGCAGATTGGGTTCGGGGTCAGCGAGAAAAGTCTGCAAAGCCGCCAAAGCGCTGACGACCCGCAGTTCGCCGAGTGCCAGCACGGCACTGACCCGTACAGGAAGAGCTGGGTCCGGCAAGGCCTGCATCAGCGCAGCGATAGCCGTCTCGCCGCCGAATTCTCCCAGTTCTTCCGCTGCATCGGCGCGGGCTTCGTCACTTGCTGCGTTCTGCAATTGGCTGATCCAGGCTTCAATTTCACTCATGGTTATTGTTTTCTCTTGACTTTTATTTTTCTATTGCGTATAATATACTCACGCGCGGGGTTAGTTTAATGGTAAAACCCCAGTTTTCCAAACTGATGTCGAGAGTTCGATTCTCTTACCCCGCTTTTCTTCTTTTACCTCATCGCCTGGTAGCTCAGTTGGAATAGAGCAAGAATCTTCTAAATTCTAGGTCGAGGGTTCGAGTCCCCCCCAGGTGGCTTTTTCTCCAATATCCACTCGCAAAATAATATTTTTGCCTTCTTTGGTCTTTATTCTAGTCTTGGCATGTATTGTGCAGAAGGGAAGTTTATCTTTCTTAACCGCAATTCTGACAGGATAGCTATTTTGATTCCCGACGACACACAATTTCCCATTCCAAACGATGAGCCGGAGCGGCTGGAAGCGCTGCGACGCTACGGTGCGTTCGGCCTGCTGCGAAGCACTGTTTTCGACGACATCGCCCGCCTTGCGGCCTTTATCTGCCGAACCCCGCTTTCCATGATCAGCTTGATCGACAGCAACCGTCAGTGGTTCCTGGCGAAGAACGGCATCGACTCGTGTGAGACCTCACGGGAAGCGTCTTTTTGCGCTCATGCCCTGGTCGGCAATGAAATGCTGATTGTGGAAGATGCCCGCGTCGATGCCCGATTTGCCCGCAATATCATGGTTACCGAAGAGCCGTTTATCCGCTTCTACGCAGGCGCTCCTCTGCTGACTGCGGAAGGCTACGCCCTCGGGACACTTTGTGTCGTGGATTACGTTCCGCGCATACTGAGCATCGAACAGATTGACGCTTTGCGCTCCCTCAGCCATTTGGTGATGACTCAGCTTGAGTCAAGCCGCCTTAAGCGCGAAATGCGTGTCCTCAAACAGTCCCTGACCCTGCGCCCTGCGCCTCGGTAGTAGGACGATCCGGCTGGGGAAGGAGAAACACAAGGGTTGCCCTTTGCAATAGCCCAGCGCTTGGCAGCGTGATAACAGAGCTGATTCTGGGTAACATACCGGCATAATGACCCAAACCTTTTCCCAAATCGCCAGCACTGAAGAAATCGACGCTTCCACCGCAAATACCGAGTCACCGGCAAAGTCTGTCTTTGTCATCTTCAATCCCGTCTCGGGACAGACTGACCCGGAGGAGCGCAAAAAACTGATCTCGGACGCGCTCGCCGTGCATGGCTACACGTCCCAGTTTATCGCCACGAGCCGCGAGCAGGGCGCGAAAGAACTTGCGGTGCAGGCACTCAAAGATGGCGTAGATCTGCTGGCGGTTTCCGGCGGCGACGGCACGGTCATGGAAGCGATGTCCGCACTGGTCGGCACCAAAATCCCGATTGCGGTGCTGCCTGCCGGAACCGGCAACCTGCTTTCGATCAACCTCGGCATTCCGATCACCGTTCCCGATGCCGTTTTTGTCGCACTCTCAGGCCGGCCTTATGCCCTCGATCTGGCAAAGACCAGCGAAGGCCGCTACTTCGCGATCATGGGCGGGATGGGCATGGATGCTCAGATGATCGCGGACACTGACCGCGAGGCAAAAAACAAGCTTGGAAAGTGGGCGTATTTCCAAGCTGCTTTCAAGAACTTGCCACGCCGCCGGGCCTTCATCGATATTATTCTCGACGACAAGCCGCCTCTGCGACGCCGAGCTAAAACCGTGCTGCTGGCGAACATGGGAAAGATCACCGGTGGTTTGTCAGTCCTGCCGACAGCGACTCCTGACGACGGCCTGCTCGATGTCGGCATTCTTAAAGCCGCCACAGTCGCTCACTGGGTGCATCTGATGGGAAGCACCCTGCTGGGCCGTGCTCACGAGGATGCGTCGCTGGAAGTGCATCAAGCCAAAAAAGTGACTTTGCGCCCGCGTCATTCGCAGCCGGTTCAATTTGACGGCGAAGATGGGGGCGAGACAAAGAGCCTCACAGTCGAGATTGTCCCCCATGCGGTTTATGTGCTTCTGCCGAAAGATGCCCCAGCCCTGGATGAGACTCCGCCCCTGTCCGCCGTCGAAGCCGTCGCTCAGACAGTCACCCGCTCGTTTCTTGTTCCCGGAATTGTGATTGGATTGGCAGTCGGTGCGTTTGTGCTTTGGCGGTCGCGTGGTTCACGTAGGTAACGAAAAATTCCATGCGTTGAACGCACGGCTACACGGCGCAGACGCCACAAATCCCACGCTTCGCGGGGATAAAACAATTCCCGTTCCGAGTCCCGCGAAGCGGTACTTCCCGGCGTCCGCGCCGTGTAGCCGTGCCATTTATGGCATGGTTTGCTTTCAATAACTTTTTGTAGCAAATGTCCCCTTGCACTTTTGCGTGTTTTCCCTTATAATACTGTCAGCACAGGAAATTCGAGCGAAGCAGCAGGCTGAAAGCAGTCGGCTGGAAGGGGATTGGAATGATCTTATCACGTAAGCAGAGACGCTTTGCAGATTATATGGGGCTGGCAGGGATCGGACTGGCGTTCGCACTGGCAGTGGCTGGATGCGGTGGCGGCGGCGGGAACGGCAACTCCGGCAGCAGCACGACAGGCACGGGAACAACTACAACTACAGGAACCGCGACAGGCACAGGAACTGCAACAGGCACAGCGGGAAGCACTACACCACCTAATCCTCCTCCTATCACGCCGTTTGTCTCGAAATGATCCTGCTTAATCCACGGGTCGTGCTGGTGTGTGTCGGAATTGCGTTTGCCGTACTCGCTGTGGCTTCTCTTCGCTATTTTTCGCAGTATCAGCCGCTGCAATCATTGACCGGTCATAATATGATGGGCGGCACGGCGCAGATCGCGCTGGAAGCCGATGATGTCCAGGTGGTCGGACGGGACTCGGGCAAAGTCCGCTGGCGGATGGCGGCACAGACGGTAACGCTGAGCCGGGACAGGCGTGTCATTACGGTCAGCGGCATCCGTCGGGGAGCACTATATGCGGCTGATGGTAAGCCTGATGTGTCGCTGACCGCCGACCAGGCGACGTACACGACACCTTTTGGGATGCTCAGTCTCGGCAGTGAGGGGTTTCTGCGGGTCAGCGGTAATGTCCTGGCGCATGTGCTGACGGCGGCACACCCGCAGATCAAGACGCAGCAGATCGTCTGGAACTCAGTCAGTAATGAGCTGAGCTGCACCGTCGCAGTCACTGCGACATTGCCCCGGCTGACCGTGACTGCCGGAAATGCAGCCTATGACTCGACGCCGGGCGCACCCGCGCACGGCACGATGCGTCTGGGCGGCGGTGTCCATGCCTTATTTAATAGTTCACGCGGCCTGGCGACTTTGGACTGCCTTGGGCTGACGTGGATCGCCGATCAGCAGACGGCTCAGACCATCGGGCAGGTCACCGCTCTTATTCCCGGCGGGCTTGGGACAGCAAGCGCCGCAAGCATCGAGGTCAACACGCACACGGGAGATTTGACCGGACATGGTCTTCGGGGAACTCTGCTTCTCTCCCATGAGGTACAATGAGCCATGCGAAAATCGCGTGCCAGTTTATTGATCCTAGTTTCGGCTGCCGCCACCGGCGTCTTTTTGGCCCGGTCCGGCGCTGTTCTCCACGCTCAGAGCAGTGCTCCGGCAGCCACGCAAACTGATACCCCTCAGTCGGTAGATGTCCATTTTGGCTTGGTCCAATGGCTGTCTGCACCGCACTCAGCGGATATGAGTCAGGGTGTTAAGTTTACTCAGGAAGATGCCACCCTGCAAACAGAGGCTGCTGTTGCGCTATTTGATAAAGACGACGCCTTAGTGAGCGCCAAAGCTGCTGGGTCGGTTCATATCTATGACACGCAGGATGACCTTGTCGGGCAGCATGGCTCGGTCAATTTCACCAAGCATATCGCGACACTTCAAGACGGCATTGTTTTTATCGTCAAGCCCGGAAAGCGTGAAGCGAATGCTGCGTCTGGCTCTCCCCGCAAACAATTCAAAGATCCGGCAACGCTCACCTGTCAGGGAATGACTTACGATTACCGGAACAAGATCGGTCGCATCCCCGGTCCATTGACAGTCGTCCAGGCGTTTCAGACTAAAGATGGTCCAGAGACCCGGACACTGACCGCCGATGCCGGACTTTACAACGGCAAGGCCGAAACAATCCAATTAGTCGGCGACATCAAAGGGACCCTCAGCGACGGCAGTGTCATTCAAGGCGACACTCGGCTGAAGGGAAAGCCCGTCGTGATCATTATCAAAGAGGGATCAGAAGCTATCTATATCCCGTTCCCTACCCAGGGCCATTTCTTTGTTAAGCCGGACAGCGAGAGTGGTACCGACAAGGATGACGAGCCGGACCTGACACTCCCCGTTCCACCGCCTCACACGCCCAGCGCTGCCGATACACCGACCTCGATCAGCCCGGCAGCACCGGCTCAGACAAGCCCGATCCCAGGCAAGACAGTGCCGAATCAGACACCTCCCACTCCTACTCAGACCCCTCCGGCTACGGCTCCCGCAGGCACTCCCTGATGGAAGTGCTGCATGGGATCGCCGCCCATTCCGGCGTCGCTATCGCCGCCGCCGCACGTCTGTATGATGAATACGGCACGGTGTCTCTGTCGCCGGAGCGGCTTCGCCGTCTTGGCGAACGGATGCGCTCGTTCGGCATGGAAAACCCGGAGCCGGAACAGATCGTGCTCATCGCAGACCGTATTCCGCCTGCGTTCTGGCTGGCTCCCCTGCCCGGTGTCCAGATCGTCGGGCTTGCGGCTCAGTCCCAATCTCCCCTCTCACCCGCGCCGGAACTGCCGGTCGTTTTAGGTCTCGGCGAGATGCTGCTGCGAAGCATCGAAGAAGACGACATTATCATCATCGACGGCGATAGGGGCCGGGTCTATGTCTCGCCCGATGCCGCGACTGTCGCGCGTTATCAGGCTCCGTTTACACTGGCTCGGCGTTTTTTTCTGGAAGGTGCCCATCTGCCCGCCCGAACGGCATCCGACAACCGTGTCATTACGGTGCTGTGTGCGGCCTGGTCACTGGCGCAGGCGGAAGAAGCTATGGCGCAGGGGGCGGACGGTCTGGTCATTCCGGCAGGCAACGATTTCTTAGGCACGGACACTCTGCTCCAGACCGCCGGGGAACAAGCGCAGGTGCTGGGCGATCTGGCCCGGATCATCGGCGGTCAGCCGCTTTATTTGGACATCCCTCACGACAATCTGGCGCTGACGGCGCTTGTGCGCGGCGCGGCCCGATTGCCGCTGCATTTAGTTTTGCGCGATGGCAGTGAGCGTGAAGAGGTTCAGGATCGGCTGGACGCGATTGAGGCTACGCTTGAAGAAGAGGACACGCTGTTTGGCCGGGTTCAGATCGATCTGGGAGTCTCGATTGTGGAGAGTGATGCAGAAGAAGAGCTTCCGGAGAGTTTAGACGGCTTTGCCGGAACGTTTCTCACCGGCAGCCTGCGCAGTGCATCGTGGGAACGTCTGCTTCTGGCTGCGGGTCAGGCCCGGCGGGCGGGCAAACCGGCGACGGTCCGTATCGGCGGCGACTGGTGGCCGCAGGTGCTGGGTGACGCGCTTGGAATGGGCTTCGGACAATTGATCGTTCCTGCGGCGGCGGTGGCTGATATTAAAGATGCAGTGCGGGAGTTGTAGGGAATGAGTCGGGGGGGGGGGGTGGCGGGCAC
>JBPBQB010000074.1:0-21834 GCA_050954545.1 Janthinobacterium lividum
CATACCCACGGATCAGGGCATAAAAGAATATTCTGCCCCAAAACCCCTCGAAAAACTCTCACTGTTCCTACTGTGGAACACTGTTTCTCGCAGATGCTGCCTGGCCGCGCCGCTGTAACCACTGCCATAACGTCAGCTATTCCAATCCACTTCCCGTTTCGGTCGTGCTGCTGCCTATTGACAGTGGCCTGCTGATTGTGCGGCGAACTCAAGAGCCGCAGGCGGGGAAATGGTCCCTGCCCGGCGGCTTCATCGAAACAGGCGAAACCTGGCAGGAAGCGGGGGCACGGGAGCTGCGCGAAGAAACTGGGTTTGTGATAGACTCCGGCGGCATTACACTTTTCGACACACTCAGTGCCCCGGATAGTACGCTGCTGGTCTTTGGACTTGCGCCGGTTCAGTCCTCACACTCTCTGCCCGAGTTCACTCCCTCGCGCGAGACTTCCGAGGCAAGGATCGCGATGGAGCCATTGGAACTGGCATTCTCGACCCATACGCTCACTGCTGCTCGCTTTTGGAAGGAACTAAGACACCATGAGTAAACCGACACTGGACGACAAGGGCGTAGTGATAACCTGCGCGAACTGCGAACGCCGCAACCGAATTCCCTTTGCAAAGCTGACCGAGACCGGAACCTGGGGTCAGTGCCAGTCCGCGCTGCCGAGCGCCGCCGTGCCGCTGGATGTGCCCGGCGACGCGGCATTTATGGCCCTTGTCGCGGGATCGCCGCTTCCAATTATCGTCGATTTCTGGGCTCCCTGGTGCGGGCCGTGCCGGATGGTCGCGCCTGAAGTCGAGAAAGTCGCCGCGTCTCATGCTGGAACCTGGCTGGTGGTCAAGATCAACACGGAAGCTCTGCCGGGCCTCGGAGTACGGTTCGGCATCCAGTCCATTCCAACCATGGCCTTGTTTTCTCATGGCAAAGAAGCCGCCCGGACCTCCGGCGCACGTCCCGCTGCCGCGATTGAAGCCTGGGTCAACGCGAACCTCTAAAAACTCTGTTATAGCCTGCTTGTCTTGTCAAGTCTCTTTTTTCCTGGAAAAGGTACACTACTATGGGGGATTGATGTGTGGCAGTTTCAATGCGCGGTGGGGCAGGGTCAAGTCAGGCAGCGCGGGAAAAAAAGCCGCTGAAGCCGGATACGGTGCGGCGGGTCACGCTGACATTTAAGCCGTACCACAGGCAGGTCTTTGGGATCGCCGTGGCTGTGCTGCTGGCGGCTGCGCTCGGGTTGTTCCCACCATTTCTCCTGCTGGCTATCATCAACAAAGGTCTGCTCGGTCGAGACATGGCACTAGTTACGCGCGACACGCTGCTGACACTCGGAGCGACTCTCCTGTCAACGGCGCTGACACTCTACTACGGGTATTTGAGCATTCTGGTCGGTCAGCGTATCATGCGCGATCTGCGGAACCAGTTGTATGGTCATCTACAGGGGATGGCCCTGCGTTTCTTTGCCGACACGCGCACCGGCGAGATCCAGTCGCGATTGGCAAACGATGTCGGCGGCGTCCAGTCGGTCCTGAGCGATACCGCAGCGACAGCCCTTTCCAATGCAACGATTGTTATTTCGACACTGGTGGCAATGATTATTATGGACTGGCGGCTGACCCTGCTGTCGGTCGGCATCCTGCCGCTGTTTGCCTGGATCGGGAAACTGGTGGGGGAATGGGGGCAGGGTGCCCGCAAAGCAGTCCAGACCCGGCTGGCCGATATGAACTCGACAATGCAGGAAACACTCTCAGTCTCGGGTGTCCTGCTCACAAAGACAAGCGGGCGGGCGGGGCTGTCTCTGGCGAAGTTTGCCGGAGAAAATGAGGCACTGACCGAGGTGCAGATCAAGCAGGCGATGGTCTTCCGCGTCTTCTTCAACTTGATCGGCGTTTCATTCTCGGTGACTCCCGTGCTGGTCTACTGGATGGCCGCGGATTTAGTGGTCGCACACGGTGATCACCGCCTCTCGCTCGGTACCATTGTCGCATTTACCGTGCTCCAGGCCCGGCTCTTTTTCCCATTGACAGGCCTGCTGAATGTCCAGGTGGATGTCACAAGCGCACTGTCATTGTTTGACCGCATCTTCGAGTATCTCGACTTGAAGCAGGAGATCGTCGATGCGCCGGACGCACTCGCGCTGTCGCCGAACCAGATGAGAGGCCAGGTGGCGTTCGACCAGGTCACATTTCGTTATGATGAATCCCAAGCCGAGCCGACACTGAGCAGTATCTCGTTTGAGGCCGAGCCAGGACAATTGATCGCACTGGTCGGCCATTCGGGGTCGGGCAAGACGACGCTGACATCGCTCATTCCCCGGCTTTATGATGCCGACAGCGGGCGTGTGCTGATTGACGGCTTCGATGTCAAAAAGATCAAGCTGGAGTCGCTGGGGCAGGCCATTGGAGTCGTGACCCAGGAGACATATCTGGTCCATGACACGATCAAAGCAAACCTGCGCTACGGCAATCCTGATGCGTCGGACGCCGAATTAATCGCCGCCGCCCAGGCAGCAGCGATCCATGACCATATCGCTTCCCTGCCCGGTGGTTATGACACGATTGTCGGTGAGCGTGGCTACAAGCTCTCCGGCGGCGAAAAGCAGCGGGTCGCGATTGCGCGGGCCATTCTCAAAAATCCCCGTATTCTCATACTCGATGAAGCGACTTCGGCGCTGGATACGCAGTCTGAGCGTCTGATCCAATCTGCATTGGTGCCGCTGATGGCAGGACGGACTACGTTTGCCATTGCCCATCGTCTTTCGACAATTCTTGCCGCTGATTTGATCTTGGTACTGGACCACGGCTTCATTGTCGAGCGGGGTACTCATGGCGACCTGCTGGCTGCTGGCGGCGCTTATGCGCGTCTGTACGCGGCTCAGTTCGAGGAAGCCTCCAGCGAAGACCGCACCGAATCCTGTGTAATTCCCTCGCTAGTTTCGTAATCCCCGTTACTCTACGAGTTTTTGCCTCTGCCTCTGAAATATCCATTTGTTCGTCCCGAAGATGAGAAGGCCTGCAGATCGTTTGCAGGCCTTCAACACACCAATTAGCCTGGTCTGCGTTCCTCGAATGCCGGCCTGTGCTGTTTGATATTCAAGGGAAAACAGAAATGAAGTTATACCTGCTCCCAGTCCTGGCCACTCTAGCCTGGGTGGGCAGCGTTTTTTCGATACCCTCTGCCGATGCGTCGGCTGCTCCTGCACCCGTTGCCGCTGCTCCAACGCAGACCATTTATGCTGGTTCGCTCAAAAATAACTGGCAGTGGTGGGGATGGGCCAATTCTAATTTCTCGAATAAAGCGCCAGCGCTGTCAACTACTTCGATTGAAGTTCAGGCAGGAGGTTGGCAGGCGATCTACCTGCATCATGCTGCGCTCCAGACGACCCCCATGATGTATGTCTCGTTCTGGATCAACGGCGGGGCAACCGGCGGTCAGCCTCTGATTGTCAGAGCGCTTCGCAGCGGCGTCCCGCAAAAAACAGTCGTGCTTGGAACACTCAAAGCCAATGTCTGGCAACGTGTCCTTATTGCTCTGCCGAAACTTGGCATAGGCTCTGTTCCTAATATGGACGGCCTCTGGATACAGAATAATTCGGCAAAGACGCTGGCACCGTTTTATGTCGATCAAATCTCGCTGACGACAGCGCTCTCTACCTTACCGCCTATGCCGGCCCCCGCAGCTCCTGCCGGGTTTACCGCAGCTCCTAAGTGGGTTGCAAACTGCCCGACTTGCGGCGGCATGGCAATGGCTCATATCATTCTGGGCTGGAACGCTGTTTCCGGGGCAAGCTCCTATTCCGTTTACCGCAACGGTGCGAAGGTAATGTCCGGGCTGACGACGCCGGGCTGGACGGACATGGACGTTACCAGTGGTCAGACCTACTCCTACTCGGCTACTGCAACCGGCACCGGTGGGGAAAGCACTCACTCCGCTCCCGTGTCTGCGACGGCCCCTTCGCCGCCTGCCGCCGCCGCAGCATTTACTGCCCCGGCAAACTTAAGAATACAGGGTCTCTGGCAGGAGGGGCCGTCCGATATGCTGGCCTGGTCGCCGGTCCCTGGTGCTGCTTCTTATAACGTGTATCAGTACGGAACCCAGATTGCCGCAGGGTTGAAAGCGGCATCGTATGCTGTTCCTCAGAGCGTCTTTTACAGCGGGATGACTTACAGCGTGACCGCTGTGGACTCCATGGGTATGGAAAGCCTGCCGTCCGCCATTGTCACCGCTCAGGGAATGCCTGATCCCGCGCAGCAGCCTGGCTGGATGCCAAATGCACCTTCGATCCCTGTCGCGCTTCAAGCGACGCCCGACTGGAACGCGGGCAAGCCACGCATCCACCTGACATGGCAGGGTACCGATACGGATTACACGTACTGTGTCTACCGTGACGGTCAGTTGATCGCTTCCGGCCTGTGGGGTCTCAATTTCTACGATCTGGAGGTTCAGCCGGGGGAAACTCATGTCTACACCGTCACCAGTGCCAATGTTACCTGGACGCAATCCGTGGAAAGTGAACCGTCTGCATCCATTTCGGCAGCAGCCCTCAAAGCCGCGCCGGCACCGATGTCAGGCGCTGTCCAGATCACTGGAATTGTCGCGAACGACGACGGTGCGGTGGTCTCGTTTGATGCCGTGCCGGGTGCGGTCGACTACCGTGTCTATGATGTCACCAAGCCCGATTCCGTTAAATACAGCGGCGGCAGCCTCAGCATCGAAATGAACGGTCTGGACCCAGTCGCCGGGGCAGACCTGGTTGTCGAGGCCGTGGACAAGCTTGGCCCGTTCCAAACCATGGATGGCATGGCCGGGCCGGGCGCAATGCAGATGGACGGTCTTCACAGCGCGATCAATGGACAGGGTGACCCGTCAAATATCCCGAATGTCATAGCCGTATCCGCGCCAGTTCACATCACCTGCAAGCCGCGTGTTTTGACGGGGGAGCAAACGTTCTTCGATACGTTCCGCAATGAGCAGCCGCTGACGGCCCAGCCGCTTCCTGCCCTGGTTCCCGGAACCTGGTACGGCGATCCTAATGGTTTCGCCTCCTTCACAAACGACAAGTGGACAATTCGCGACTACGGCGGCGACCTGACGGATACGAAGATCTTCTTCATGGGAAACCATTTCATGGACACGCTCTATGACGGCGGCACGCCGGGAACCAGTATCCCGATGCACAATAATAATGCGTCACTGGTAATGATGCCTAACGCTGTCGCGGATATTTCCGGTGGAAAAGTGCTGCATGTGACCTTTGAAGTCGATCCACATATGGACGGACGCCGCTGGTGCGATGTGTTTGTCGGACCTGCCGGCGATACTCTGGTCGATCCAGGCAAGTTCGCCGACTTTTCCGGCCGTCGCCCGACTTTAGATGGTAAGCTGTTCCGCTGGGAGATCCAGAACCAGGTACACGCGCTCAGCTTATTCCCCGGCATCAAGCCCGACGCCCTCTCCGACATCGTCCACCTGACACATCAGGACAGCGGCGTCGGACCGGACAGCTTCGGCATGTGCGCCCGCGCCGGAGCGTGGTGTACGGTGCCGTTCAACGGCACAACCGGCGACCTGGACAAGCGCCACAAATTCGATTTGTACCTGTCCGCGAACCGGGTCGTTATCATGGAGCAGGGCCTCGTCGTCAAAGATACGGTCTTCCCGGACGGTGTCACACTGCCCTTTGACAAGTGCCAGGTGTACTTCGTCCACCAGCTTTACCACACGGCCAATGACCGTTTGGAGCTGCTGGATTACACGCCCGGTGAGACCTACTGGTACAATAACCGGCCCTGGAGTGACGAGCGGCATTGGGATAACATGGGTCAGGAGGTGCTGGACACATTCCCAACACTGCCATAGCCGCGGATTAAACACAGCCCATGAGAAAGACATTGTTCTCTCTCATGGGCTGTTCTTCACTTTAATAGGACGCCTAAATTCACACAGTTATTTTGATGAAAGTACGCTATAATGTCTTAGGAGTGCTGACTGTTCTGATTCCTGAAGCGCTGACCTCGCGATAGAAACCATGACAACACTCGAAGGAAAACCAGACATTAATAAATCCTCTCTATCTGTCATGCCGCGCCTTCATTTTATTGATGGTCTCCGCGGCCTGGCGATGCTGATGGTGCTGATTTATCACTGCTGGCTCTTTGGAGGTGAGTGGACGATTGATTTGCCGTTAGGCCGCTCTCATGTCAATATCGCTTCCGTGTTTAGCTACGGCCACATCGGAGTCAATCTGTTCCTGGTGCTGTCCGGCTTCTGCCTGTACTGGCCTTTTGTCAAGGGAGGCAGCCGGCGGGAGCCGACACTGTGGGAATTTGCGAAAAAGCGCTGCCGACGCATCCTGCCGCCGTACTACGCCGCGCTTGTTCTGTTCGGCGGAGCCGCGCTGCTGAATGCCCTGTATCACCGTGATGCTGAAGATGCCGTGTATTCGCTGAACTGGTTATGGATTCATGCGCTGATGGCACAGAATCTTCGGCCTGGGTATGTCCTGACTATCAACGGTTCGCTTTGGTCGCTGGCATTGGAGTTTCAGCTTTACATTTTATTTCCTCTTTTGGTGGAAGCGTATCGCCGTTTCGACGCCCGAGCCGTTCTTTGGACGGTGCTGATTGCCTGTTCTCTGTACCGATTTTGCCTTGTGCGCGGTCATTTCCTGCCCGATGATGCTTCCGGCTATGTGCTGGCATACAGCGTGTTCGGGCGTGGATTCGAGTTTGCCCTCGGCATGTTCACGGCGATGCTAGTCGCACGGCGGCATGGCAAGGGCAAATGGCTCTTGCTTCCGACCGATTATCTGGTATTGTTTCTTGTCACGATCCTTGCCATACTGGATGGGCGGCATGGACACTTTCAGACGCTGACTGACGCGATGTGGGGCCTCTTGTTCGCGGCTTTGATCTTAGCCGGCAGCCGCGTGGGGACATGGTGTCATCAGGCTCTGTCCAATCGGATTTTGGTGCATTTGGGTATTTTTTCCTACAGTGTCTACCTCATTCACCTGCCGCTGGTTCTTCTGCTGGGCGGGTACGCTGTCGCACACTTCTCGAACGTCGGGCGAATTCTTTTCCTGCTTCTATTTACGGCACCCCTGATGCTTGGCGCAGGCTACCTTTTTCATTTGATGTTTGAAAAACCGTTTATGAGCACGCCGGCCAGGCAGC
This sequence comes from Janthinobacterium lividum, assembly GCA_050954545.1. Lineage (GTDB taxonomy): Bacteria > Armatimonadota > Armatimonadia > Armatimonadales > Capsulimonadaceae > JANXMY01. The sequence goes on from JBPBQB010000074.1 coordinate 7,171, forward strand.
CGGTTCCTTCCCACACTGCGTAATTTTCTTCTTATTCCAGTATAATGCAGTTAGCATGCTAAAAGACACTCATGAATACTTGAAGGAAATGGCGGCACTTCTGCTGAATCTGCCCGGAGACGAGATCGACATCGCCATTCAATTATTCTGGGAGAATTATCAAAACCGCCGGCGCGTCGTGTTCTGCGGCAATGGGGGTTCAGCGGCGACGGCAAGTCATCTGCCGGCGGATTTTCAGAAAAATATGTATCTGCATGGTGGATCGCCCTGGGAATGCCTGTCGCTGGTGGATTCTGTGCCGCTGCTGACAGCATGGAGCAATGACACAGACTATGCTCAGGTCTTCGCCGGACAAGCGCGGACCTGGCTGCGGCCCGGAGATTTGCTGGTGGCGATCAGCGGCAGCGGCAATTCGCCCAACATTCTTGCTGCTGTGGCAGCCGCCCATGATGCCAAAGCGGTGACGCTCGGCTGGAGCGGATTTGACGGTGGGAAGCTTGCCGGGCTGGCTCAGCATTCCATTGTCGTGCCGAAACACAATATGCAGATGGTCGAAGATGCCCATATTGTAATCGGGCATTTGATCTATTCAGCGCTGCGGGATCGCCTCGCAGCGCAGTCAATCGCGAAGGCGGCTTGTTGATGCGCTTAGGCTTTGCGCTGGAATATTCGCTGGGGCATGTCACCCATGCTCAGAACTTGAAGCGTGTGCTGAAAGATCGGCCTGAGATCACGCCTACCTATGTCGATCTGCCTTATGACGGCATGATTGGGGCCTGGACTCGCCTCCCTGGCGTGCGCTCCAACTGGTCCCTGCGGGCTTCTTTGGGAGCCTGGCTCGGAATGCGGCGTCACATCTCTGACTTGGACGGAGCGCTATATCACACACAGATAACATCTTTGTTCGCTGCCGGACTGATGCGCCGTGTGCCGTCCGTGATCTCTCTGGATGCGACGCCGCTGCAATATGACGCCCTGGGCGAGTTCTATGGTCATGTTCCGAGTGCGAACAGCCGGATCGAAGCGCTGAAAAAGCGGCTGAACCAGCGGGCATTCGGAGCGGCAAAGCACTTGGTCACCTGGTCGGAATGGGCCAAAAACTCACTTGTCACTGATTATGGAGTCGTCCCTGAGAAGATTTCAGTCATCCCACCGGGGATCGACACTGCCCTCTGGGGCTGCAATCGGAATCTGCGGGATACGGGGCCGGTCAACCTGCTCTTTGTCGGGGGTGACTTCGCCCGCAAAGGCGGCGATACGCTGCTGGATGCTCTGGGGCGTCTGCCGCCTGCTCTCGTGCATTTAAACATTGTCACCAAAACACGTGGGGTAGGGGAGGGAGTGCCGAACGTTACAGTTTGGCACGATGTCGCGCCTAACTCAGAAACGCTTCTGAAGCTGTATTCGGATGCTGACCTTTTTGTGTTTCCGACACGCGGTGACTGCTTGCCGCTGGCAGTCATGGAAGCGCTGTCCTCGGGGCTGCCTGTGATTACAACCACCGTGGGTGCGTTGCCGGAAGCAGTCACGCACGCGGAAACCGGCTGGATCGTGCCGCCGAACGATCCCGACGCTCTGGCGGCTGCCCTGGAAGCTCTGGCCGGTGACTCTGAGCTGAGAACCCGGCTTTCCGGGCAGGCTGCTGCCGTCGGGCGGCAGCGCTTCGACGCGGCAGCCAACTATGAGCGCTTGATCCGGACTGTGCAGGGGTTCAAAGCTTGAAGAAGACACTCCTGCTAATCCCCAGCGTCGCCAAGATGGAGAGCAAGGCCGAAGTCGAGGCTGACCGTCATCCGACTATGGATTACTATGCTCTGGCACAGGTTCTGCGGGAGCGCTACGGTCTGACCGTTGACATTATCGACTACGCTGCGGTTCAAAGGGATCAGTCTCCAGGAACACGTCTCGCAGCAAAGGTCGGCGGGCCGGATGCCGCGCTGGCCTGGCTGGCGTTTGTGCGCCGCCGGGAATATGATTCCATTTTCTCCAATGGCGAGAATGTGGGTGTGCCTCTGGCCCTGCTTCTCGGCAGCATGCCCGTCAAAACGCGGCACGTCACTATCGGGCATCGTCTCTCTACCGGCAAAAAGCAGCTTTACTTCCAGGTGCTGAAAGCGCAGCGTCGGCTGGACAAAATCTTTGTCTATGCCCGGTCGCAGCAGGAATGGGCGGTTGACCGGCTGCACATCGAGCCAAATAAGCTGGCCTTGATTCCGTTCCATGCCGACGCCCGCTTTTACCGTCCGATGTCGGACGTTGCGGTCAATGCGAATCAGATTTGTTCGGCGGGGCTGGAATGGCGTGATTACCCGACACTCATTGAAGCGGTTCGGTCGATGCCTGATCTTTCCGTGAAGCTGGCGGCTGCCTCTCCCTGGTCCAAGCATGAAGATCAGACATCCGGGCGTGAGCTGCCTCCAAATGTCGAAGCCCGCCGTTACTCTTACGCCGAGCTGCGTGATCTCTATGCGGCGTCCAGCTTTGTCGTGGTTCCGATCCGCGAGACAGATTTCCAGGCCGGCGTGACAACGATCTTAGAAGCCATGGCGATGGGCAAGGCCGTGATTGCAACGCGAACGACGGGCCAAACCGATGTCATTGTGGACGGTGAAAACGGCCTTTGTGTCGCCCCTGGAGATGTTGCAGGCTGGCAGGAAGCCATTCGCCGTCTTCGCGGCGATCCGGTACTGCGGGCAAAACTTGGTATGAATGCAAGACGCTGGATCGAGGAAAATGCGACGCTTGAGCTGTGGGCGCATCGCATCGCTGCCGAACTTTCGCCGGAGCCTGTGCCGCCGGGATAATTTAATAATAATTTATGCGACAAATCTGATTTTTTTGTGTCAAACTTAATGTTGGCATCATTTATGCAGTAATACAACTAACGTCCGCCCTCGGTGCGCTCGTTCTGAAATCATCAAAGGCATTGCCGACAATGAAGTCTTTCTCCGCTCGTGTTTTAGCCGTGATCGCGATACTCTCGATAATTGTCAACGTACTGCTGTATTTTCGCTATTCGACCAGCCGACCTGTTGTGACCGTCGGTAATACCGTCATCACTAAGAAACAATTCTTAGACCAGCTTGAGCATGATGCAGGTCAGCCTGTTTTGTCAAAGCTCGTTTTCAGTGCGATTGTCGCTCAAGCAGCGGCAAAGGCGGGTGTCCTGCCGACAGATCAGGATGTGGAAGATAGGGTTCAGACAATTCGGCGACAGGCTCCGCAAGTCCTGATACCCTATAACCAGGACTCTGTGAAGATGGCGCAATTTCGCCAGGACCTCACCACAAACATGGCTCTGGAAAACCTGCGTATTCAGGATGTCGCTCTGACTCCGACACAGATTGCAGAGTATTATGAGAGCCATAAGAAGGATTTTGCTTTGCCGCAGCAGATTCTTACAACGACAGTCGTTACTCAAAACGCCATTGATGCCGAGACCGCCATAGATCTGCTGCACGAGAACGATCCGCCGGATGTCATTGGCCGCCAGCCACGTTTGCATGTGATCGGGATAGGCGGCTACAACCCGGATATGCAGACCTTGCCGCTTGCCCTGAAGCAGCAGATCAGCGCTTTCGTTCAAAGTTCTAAAGTCGGAGATGTCAAGACATTTCATACCAGTGGCTTCTTTTTGACCTTTCGGATTACAGGCAATAACCATGAGGTGATCCCGCCGCTTCCTCAGGTTCGGGGCCAGGTGGAGCGTGCCGCTCGGCTGGAGTTTGCGCCATCGCAGCAGGCAGAGCTGGCAAAGCTTTATCACGAGGCGAACCCGACGTTCAGCGTGGACAAATACGCGGGGTACTTTGCCGATGTTCAGCAGTACACTGTGGGAACGGACAACGAAAAAAAAACCGCGTTGGCACACTAAAAGTTATACGCAGACAACAAAAAATTATTTCATAACGGCAAGGAGGTGAATATCAATGAAAATCAACAACACATCAAGCTCATTATCTACCAAAAAAGGACTCAAGACACACATGAAAATTACCAATTTTGCGGCTGCGTCAGGCGTAGCCGCTCTCGCGCTTATCGCGCTGGCTCCGGTTCACGCGCAGACAGTAGAACAGTTCGCCAGCGTCAATGGCGGCGGTACGCCTCCGTCCTTCATTTACACCAGTGGAGCAGGTGGCGGTCTGACGCTGACACAAGTCAACTTCGACGCATCACTCGACGTTCCGACTGTCGGCACTCAAATCAACAACCCCGCGACGGTGACTTTCACTGGACTGAGCAATTCAGGCAGCACTACTGCGGTTGCTCTTGGCACGCATACCATCTTCGATCAGGAACTAACCGGCGGCCAGTTTACAATCGTTGATACCGCAACGAGCCAATTGCTTCTTTCAGGCGCGTTTACCGGTGCGGACCTGACTGGAACTTTGGGAACCAGCTTAGCTGGCGTCGCGACAAACTTCAACAACGTCACCTATACCGGCGGCCTGTACGCAACCGATGCGAACATTCAGCTTGGGGCAACTCCAGCGGATACGTTCAACTTCCAGTTGATCAATACTAACCCTAAATTGTCGGTCACAGACGGTGCATTAGACAGCTTTGCGTCTGCCGGCAGTGGTCAGTTCACCGGCGTCACCGCCGTGACGACAGTGCCTGAACCGGCGACTTTCGTTCCGTTCGCCATCGGCGGGCTGGCACTTCTTGGCCTGATCGCTCGTAAGACACGCCGAACTTCCAGCATCTCTGCCTGAAAGATCGTGTTTTGACATCTGCAATCCTGTAATAATAGAGCGGCGTTGTTGTCTCGGCAGCCCGCCGCTCTTTTTCTCAGGCAGTGAAATGCCCTGAGAAAATGCGATAAAACTGGTAATTGTCCCACTGTCGTATTGGCTGCTTTTTTGCCGAATATAGAAACAGCAAACAAACTGCACTTTTCGTATTTGAGTTTTTCTTTTTGATTTTGGTTTTCAAGAACTGGCACATACTCGTTCCGTTTGTTCTGGCTGGGCTGCTGCTAGGTGCTCTGGCCTGGCCCGTGCTGCATTTCTGGGAGTACGAATACACCAAGCCGGAGTCGTATTATGGTCATGCGCCATTGATACCGCTTATCGCGGGGCTTATGGTATGGCATCGGCGCTCGGCGCTGGCGGCGATCATCAAAGAGCCGACGGTTTTTGCGCTTTTAGTCTTAATCCCGGCGCTGGCATTGCTGGTCTTTGCGATTAAGATCCAGGCGGAAGCCCTGGAATCGACGGGATTGCTGCTCACAGTGACTGCCGGCGTCTGGCTGGTCCTCGGCACGGCGTTTGTTCGAGCCGCCGCGTTCCCGCTGGCCTTCTTATGGCTGATGGCTCCGCTGCCTGGCCCGGTGCTGAACGATGCTACTCTCCGGGTACAAATGCTGTCGACGGTTTTTGCGAACGATCTGCTGCATCTGATGACATTCAGTACGACACTGACTGGGAACGTGATCCAGATGGAGGATTACGCGCTGTTTGTAGATGTGCCGTGTTCTGGGTTCAAGCTGCTTCTGGCCCTGCTGACCTTTAGCGCAGCATTTGCGTACCTGGTCGATGGCACTCCAGGGCGGCGTCTGGCCTTGTTTGCGTTCAGTTTGCCGCTGAGCCTGCTGGTCAACAGCGTGCGGATCGCGCTGATCGGTGTCGTGGGCGAATGTATCGGGACACCGGCGGCACTTGTGTTCCATGACTGGAGCGGGCTCATCACGCTGACACTGGGATTTGTGGCCTTGTTCGGGCTGGCGAAAGGGTTGGGATGCCGCACATTTGCCGGATGGGCTATCTTCTAGCACTGCTGATCGGGTCTGCTCTGCTGACAGCGATGGTTTGGAAACCGTCACCGCCCAAGCAGTATGCCGGGTTGAGCGGCCAGGATATTCCGCGTTTGCTGGACGGCTACGCGGCTGGGCCGGACGATGTCATTCCGGCAGATGTGAGGGCAGCACTGGCATCCGCGACTTTGACCTCACGTACTTATCAGGTGTCAGGATCAGACAGTGTACAGAATGAAGCATCGTTCAGCTTCGTCTTGATCGGCGGTACTGACCGCAGTGCCCTGCACGATCCGCGCTCTTGTTTGATCGGGGCGGGTATGCAGGTTGAAAACGATCACTTAGAACGCCTGCCGGGCACCCGCATCGAAGCACGCGCCTGTCATGCGATCGTTGGTACGAGCGGCGCCGGAGCGGACATGATTTATCTTTATCTGGTCAACGGCAGGGTTATCAATGATGCCACTCGGATTCGGGTTGCCATGCTTTGGAGCGCACTGCTTGGGCAACGTGGTACGCCGGTCTATTTTCTGCGTTTCACACGCAGTCTCGAGTCTGATCCCCGCCAGGATAGCGTGGATCACGTAGCCATGCTGAAGTTTGCCTCGGAAATGTGGACACAACTTCAGCCTAAGCTGTTGTCTACCACAGGTTAAATAAGGTCAAGAACGTGTTAAGTAAAATTTCTGTCGCCAATGTCGGTTTTCATAATGTCACGATGGAAGAAGCTGTGACGTATATTGTGCAGATGGCTCAGAAGACTGAGAAACCACGCTATGTCTGCACCGGAAACCTGGATCATCTGGTCACGATCGAGCGCGACCCGGCATTCAGAGCGATCTATGAAGAGTCGGATCTGACACTTGCGGACGGCAAACCGGTTGTTCTGCTTTCACATCTGGCCGGCGGCGAGCCGCTTCGTCAGCGTGTCACCGGAAGCGACCTTTTCTGGGAACTGGCACGTGCGTCGGCTGCGACTGGACTGCGCTTGTTCTTTCTGGGGGGAGCGACAGGAGCGGCTGATCTGGCGAAAGACGCCGTTCTGCGGCGTTACCCCACGGCTCATGTCTGCGGCACTTATTGCCCGCCGGTGGAGCTTTTTGCCACAGAAGCTGAACAGACGCGTATTCGTGAAACCGTCCAATCCGCCCAGCCGGACATTCTTTTAGTCGGTTTTGGAGCGCCCAAGCAGGAAAAATGGATTGCGGCGAATAAAGACTTACTCAGTGTGCCGGTTTCCATAGGCGTAGGCGGTTCGTTCGAGATGGCAGGTGGACTTGTAAGCCGTGCCCCGGTCTGGATGCAGGATGCAGGATTGGAATGGGCCTATCGGTTCCTTCAGGAGCCGACACGGCTTTGGCGTCGCTATTTCGTGCGGGATTTGCCTTTTTTAATAACACTTGTCTGGCGGGTACTGGCGGAGCGCCACTTCTGTTCCGCAGCAAAGCTGCCGCAGCCTTCTTCTATGCCCGAGACAACAATATCCTAGCGCTTTGTTTAGAGCGCTGTTCCAGAAAGCAGGCCCGCTCATCTCTCAGGATCGCGACCCAAAACTGCAAAGCGAACTTTCTCCCGCCGAAGCCGCGCCTGTCCTTCCCGGAATTACACTTCGAGCGCAGCCGTTCAGCCGTGGCCCGCTGGCGGCGATTTATCGCGGCTGGGATCGGGTTCATCGTTGCGATGTGATCGTCAAAGTGCAGCGGGCGACAGACGATCCCATTGCCATGAACCGCTTTCAGCGCGAAGCGGCGGTCATGCTTCGTCTGCGCCACCCCAGCATTGTCACCCTTTACGATACCCATGAAACCAATCCGGCGGCACTGATCATGGAGTATGTACCGGGTCAGACACTGGCTGCCCTGGTTGCGGCTGATGGATATCTAGCTCCGGCGCGAGCTGCCCGGATTATTGAAGAAATTGCCGGAGCGCTCGACTGCGTCCATGCTGTCGGGATCGTGCATCGGGATGTCAAGCCGTCGAACATTCTGCTGCCCGCGCGAGGCCCGGCGAAGCTGACTGATTTTGGCGTGGCCCGTATCGATGACGATCTTCCACTGACGGTGATGGGTGATATTTTAGGCACGATTGAGTATGCCAGCCCGGAGCAGGTACATGGGAACGGAGCGATCGACACCCGGAGCGATGTCTATTCACTGGCTGCGGTCACTTACTTTATCCTGACTGGGACGCCGCCGTTCCGGGCCGCGGACAACAGTACGCAGGCTCAGCTTTCGGTCATGCACCGTCAGGTATTTGCCGAACCGCCCCCACTTCGTTTTCACCGCCCCGAGCTGACACCCGCGATTGAGGAATCTGTTCTGCGTGGCCTCGCCAAAGCGCCGGAAGCGCGTTATGCCTCTGCCGGACAGTTTGCGGCGGCTCTGCGTGCTGCGGCTGTTGCGGCATCCGGTGAACCGCAGCAGAGCGCGGTCGATGCTTCGTCCCGACAGATGGGAGCAAAGGCAGGTGCCCTGGCAGCGGCGGTACTGCTGCTGGCTGGATTCGCACTTTGGAGAACAGGGCGACTTAGTCCCCATGCGCCTATTACGTCAGCTTCTGCGCCTATACACCGCCCGTCTTCACCCCTAGTCGCGGCTGTTCCGCACAGACAAAAGCCTTCGATTAAAGCTGCCTCCGTGAAACCGAGTCTCCGACCGGTACTGGTCGCGCAGAAGCCGAAGCCGCAAACAGCAAAGCCGCCGGCAAAGCAAGTGCATCTTGCTGAGGCTGTTCCTCGGCATCTCGTGCTTCCTGCAAAACAGGGCTGGCTGCTGGTCTACGCGAAGCAGAACGTCGCCGGATTGGGGCGGCCTGAAAAGATAGCTGCGGTCCCTGCTCAGAAGATTTTGGTGGATGGCAAAGCTGCTCCGACTCTTGCGGCAGGGCACTGGATTTCCGTTTCTGCCGGGCGGCACTGGATCTCATTTTATCCGTGGTCAAAAAGCGGCTTTGGACCTCGAACCCGTGTCCCGGTGTCAGTTGCATCGGGCTCCCATGTCGGGCATCAGATACCGCTGGTGCTGGCAGTTCGCCCTGCCCAGAAAGTGGCAAGTGCAGTCAAGCCAGTTTCTCGCCCGCTTGTTCCAATCTCGTCGGCAGAGGCCGGCTGGTATACGGTGTCAGGCTGGGCTGCCGTCGCCAATCAGATTCCGGTTCAGAAAGCGCTGCTGGTACGCGCTGATGCCCAGTGGATCAAAATCGACGGTCAGCCGCTTCCTTCGTTGGCCCAGGGGCAGTGGGCGACGCTGCCTGCCGGGAAACATCTCGTGACGTTCCAGCCGATACTAGGGCTAGGAGTCGGCGCAAAAACCTGGGCAATCGACATTGCTCCAAAAGCGCATCTCAGCCAGCAGGTTCCTCTTCCCGCCGCACCTCTTCCCGCCATCCCGCCGCACCTGCGAAATCCATAACTGCCGCCCGCAATATCCCTGACTGTTATCGCGTATAATAAACTCAGGGAGAAACTTCATGGCGACGACACCTTCCAAGCAGCCGGCCACTGGCCCGAACGCAATTGCCGAAGCTCTGGCGCAGATCACGGCCCGATTGCGTCTGGCCCGCTGGGTGCGTCATGCCGCTCGGGGCGCATTGGCGGGAATTGGCCTCGGTCTGATTACTGTCGCGCTGGCCCATTTCGATCTTCTTCCTAACTGGCTGCCGCTGGAAGCAGCCCTTCCTATTCCTATCCTGCTTGGCATGATCGCAGGTTCCATCACGACGTTTCTGCGTCCGATCAGCCGAATGGATGCCGCACGTCTTGCCGAGGCCCGGCTTGGCCTGAAAGAGCGTCTGTCTTCCGCGCTTGAGTTTGAGCAGTCCCCGCGCAGCAGTGACCCTGAATCCATCGTTCTTCTTCGCCTTCAGCTTGCTGATGCCGCTGTCCATGCCCGCAGCCTGAACGCCGCTCAGGCCGTCCCGCTGCGACTGCCGTGGGAAGCAAAAGCGTCATTGGCGGGGCTGGTCTTGATCGCCCTCGCGTTAATCCTTCCCAACTTACCCGTGTTCGTGCCGCCAGGCGTGCGTCTGGAGCGCCAGATCGTTCAGAAGACCGGCGGTAAGCTGGAGCAGGCTGCGACTCTTATTCAGAAACAAGCGGACATGCAGCATCTGCCCGGTACGCGCCGGGCGTCCGTGGCGATGCAGCGGCTGGCGCAAAGACTGGCATCAGGCCATCTGGACAAAAAGCAGGCTATGGTTCAGATGTCCAAAGTAAGTCAGCAGATGCGTCAGGACCTTCAGAAAGCGGCCCAAGCTAACAGTAGTGCCGGAGCAGGCGGCAAAAGCATGGCTCAGGCAGGTCAGCAGATGGCTCAGGCCCTGGCAGGCGGTCAGAACGCGTCCCAGAGCAGCGGCAAACAGGCAGGGTCCGGTCAGAAGGCGGGAGGCAGCGGCACAAAGAGTAGTCAGAAAGCCGGTCAGAACGGTGGGACAGGCGCAAAAAACGCTGCGTCCGACAAGTTCAGCGGCTTTAATGTCCCGACAGCCGGCAAGTCGTCTGCTGCCAAGAACAGCCCGAGCACCCCTCAAACACCGTCTGCTCCCGAGATGCAAAAAGCGGCGCAGGCCATGCAGCAAAACGACAGTCAGGCACTCAGCCAGCAGCTTCGGCAGATGGCAGACCGCATTCAGTCCGGCAAGCTTTCGCCTGCCGAGCAGCAGCAGGCGGCGTCAGATGTCCAGAAGCTTGCTGATGCCCTCAAAGACACTCCCATGCCGGAAACGCAGAAGCACTCCCAAGCGGCAGCCGATGCGCTGAAGCGGGGAGACAAGCAGGCAGCAGCGTCCGAGATGCGAAAAGCCGCTGAGTCCGCCGAGCGCGAATCCCAGGAGCAGGCTGACCAACAGGGCGAGCAAAACGCCGCGCAGGGAGTAGAAGATGCGGAAAGTCAAATGGCCGGTGCCAACAGCCCCGGCGACATCAAAGATGATTCCGGCCAGCCCGGTTCTGGTCAGGGAAAAGGGCAGGGGAAGGGAAATGGTCAAGGTCAGGGCCTCGGTGACGGTTCCGGCAGCGGTCAGGCAATGCCCGGAGCGCACGGCAAGCAGGGCAGCGGCAAAGGAAACGGCGGCTCGGGCGGAGGCGGCATGGCGGGAGGCAAACCCGGTGACAACGGCGAAGGCAGCAGCCCTCTGAAGCACTTAGGCAAAGCTAGTCCCCCGATGAACCCGAAGTCCGTCAAGCTCTACTTCGGCAAGCCCCTGAACGCCGGCCCCAGCAAGACTGGCCCCACCCGGAAAGTCAGCTCCAATCCCAATGCCGCCCCCGGCACGACCGCCAGCCAGGTCCCTTATTACAATTACGTCGCCCCCGCCGCGAAAAGCGCCGAGTCGACCATGGACAAAGAAGACATCCCACCCGCCTACCGCAGCGATGTCCGCAGATATTTCAATTCGCTCAATCCACCGGCAGGGAAGTGATACAATAGATAGATGGAAAGGATTCCGACTTAAATGCTCTTGACGAGAACGACAGGTTGCGAGAAATGTCTCTGGCGGATCGCGAAGAGGCCGCACGGGAATACGAGAAGCTGGCAGGACATATGGTAGGTACCCGGCTGGAACTCGCTCGAAGGTCCAATCTGTAGCGGGCAAGGTTTCTGCGTGGGGAGGTAGAACGCATTGCTGACTCTGCGCCTGGTTTTGCCGCCGAAATTGGAAATCCAGAATTCTACGATTGATGAAAGGAATATTTCATGTTTCAATTTTCTGAAGGTGATTTGATAGCTTTGAGAGAAGATTATCCTGTGCTCGGACTCCGCGCGGGTGATAAAGGTATTGTCTGGATGCTGTATGATACGGAACCGCCGGCCTATGATGTCACGTTCTCCGCCCCGAATGGCCGTAGCTTTGATATGGTGGTGAATGAAGAGGAAATTGAGGCCGTGCCCGCTCTGAGTGAGCTGACAGCCGCTAATTCCTGATGAGCTAATCCCGTTTAGGCTTGGGGCAACAGAAATGTTTACACTCTTCGATTTGTTTCAATTTGTTGGAGTCTTTGCAGGCTTGATTTACGGCTATTATTTGGGTTGTCGGTACGGGATTGCAGGTGATTTTGCCGGGGCAGTAATTGGTGGCTACTTCGGTTTCTTAGCTGGTCGCTTGCCTCTCCAGGTGTCGAATTGGTTCATTTTTCGGCGGCTAAGAAGTCAGTCGACCGCGCAGTTGTGGAGCGATTTATATGACGAAGCCTGTCTTGAGCCAAATCACATATTACTTGAACTGCGCCGCCGTGGTGAGCCAATGGCAGACGGGCTAGATGTTGTTCTTTCAATGATGGTATCGAATGATCGGCCTCAACGCTTGCGGGGTTTGGCGGGATTTCTCTCCGCCTTTCCTGATTTAGCAGGGCATATGGAAAAATACAGGCCCGACGCTTTGGATAGTGAGCGCCATACGGCAGTGAACGAATTGAAAGTGGCAATGTTAGAATAGCAAAAAGTTAATCAAACACTTGATGCTTTAGCTTTATGTTCGTTCCAAAAGTCAACTCGAAATCGAAAAAGACTTGATTTTCGTTTGCTCAATTCTGCGCTCGTATCAGTCACTACCATCAGGTCGGTAGACTGAATAGTGGGTATCATTAATAAGTCGAGGCCAACCTCTAATTTGGATAACTTCACACTGGCATATATTAGCAATAATCTTTCCATACGTTGGGATCATCTTTTCGATCAACCATTCTTGCGTCAATTCGGAAGAAGCTTCTTTGCCAATATTGAGGCTAATATCGAAATTATATCCTACCGGAATTCTCTTATCCCATTTATGTAGAGTGGTGCGCTTATAGGGGCGAGAAACGTTCACAGCAAAAGAAGCATCTCCTGCTTCCGCCCATTCTGTCTCATTCTCTGAATCCTCGGAAAAAAATGGAAGATTGAGATGCTCTGATAGTAGAGTACAAAACTCAGTCAAGCTCAGGCTAGATATAGCGACAAGACCCTCACTTATTTTGGTGGCTTCAACACTCATCACTTTCAATCCTTCATTTAAATAAGTGCCTGACCCGAAATACGTCAGACCATTGGCAAGGCATTTTGGCACATACCTACTCTCAACATGGCTTTCCAAGAGGTCGTGAACAATATAACGTACTTCAGAACTCGTACTTACCGATAGGCAAGTTTGTCTTGATTCAATCCATTCTCAGTGCCATCTTGGCGGCGGCTTTGACGCGTGGGGAGGGGTCGCGGGAGGCGAGGTTTTTTAGAATGGCTTGGCTGGCGTCGTCGGGCGGCAGGGCGTCGATGACGGCGAGGCGGACGGCTTCGCGGTCGGACTTTGCGAGATGGTGAAGCTGCTCGTAGGCGTCCGGGTCTCGGATGGTGGCGAGGGCGAGAATGACTGCTTTCAAGGCATCGCCGGAGAAGGAAGCAATGGCACCGGCCAGAAGCGCAGTGGATCCAGGAAGCTGAGACTGGGCGATCATGAGAGCGCTGAAGGCAGCCAGCCGCCGGTCTGAATGGCGTAGGTAGGGGGCAAGCACGTCAAGCACGAATGGGTCTTCGAGCTCGACTAATGCCTGCATACATTCCTGCAAAACTTCCGGTTGTTCGTTCTCTGGGTGGACAAGCTTCAAAGTCAGCGGCAAACGAGCTTGAGAGCTTCCAGTAATGGACAACGCCCGCGCTGCTGCTTTGCGCGGCTCCATTTTGACAGTCGGATCATTGGGAGTGTGAATAAAGCCGCTCCGGTCGAACAGCAGCAGAGAAATATCGCGGACACAGTTCTGGTCTCGGATCTGGGCCAGAGCTAAAGCGCAGTTTGCCCGCAGATGGGCGGCGGTATCGAAGGGAACGCCGCCGACTGCTTCCACTTGAACGGTGCGGATGCCGACTCGCAGCATATCTGAAGCCGGATAGTACTCCAGCCGGCCCAATGAGAAGGCCAGATTGGCCCGGATATGGCAGCCGGGGTCGAGGCCGATGCCATCTGTACAGAGTGCGCCGAACTTTTCCGTCATGGCGAGAGCTGCCTTGTCATCGGCTTGTTCGCCGAGTGCCTCTGCTGCCAGAGCAGCGACATACGGGGACTTGTCGGCAAGCGCTTCCAGAAAAAGCGCTTGTCGTTCGGGTGAGGCTAGGCCGACAATCGATTTCACGGCCTGGATACGGTCCTGCGTCTGCTTGGATTTGAGACGACTTCGGATTTGCTCGGCGTTCATAATTTTGGACCATGCGTTGAAACTCAAAGGCACCATGACATAAATGTCACGGCTAGACGGCGCAGACGCCAACAATCCACCGCTTCGCGGGGATAAGACAGGAATCCAATCCGAGTCCCGTGCCCTCCGGGTCTGCCTTCCAGGTAGCCAGTGCTGACCAGTGCAGAAGCGGTACTTCCTGGCGTCCTCGCCGCATAGCCGTGACATTTATGTCATAGCGCTTGATTTGGGCCTGATCTATTGCTTCGGCAGCTCGCCGGTTTTCATCTGCCAGGCGGCGATGAGCCGGTCTTCATAATCGTCGGTGTCGCTGTCGGCCAGCTTGCCGTTTTCTTCCATCCATTGGAGTGTGCGCTTGACACCCTCTTTGAAGCTGATTGTCTGGCCTGCGTAGTCGGTGTCGCGCTTGAGCTTGCTGTTGTCGAAGACGGACGGCCATTGAAAGATCTCGTTTGTCCCGTCGGAAAGCTTGGGGGCCGCGGCAACGAGTGTGTCGGTAGGAATATGGACGGGACTGAACGTGCCGCCGGCGACTTCCGCTACCTGTTCATGGTACGTGTTCCAGGTGAACCATTCGTCACCGGTGATATTATACGCTTCGCCCAAGCACTGTTTATTGCTCATCGTCGCGATAAAGCCCCGCGCGACATCGTCGACATGGCAGGCGGCCCAGAGCGAGTTGCCGTCACCTTGAACGATCAGCGGCTTGGACTTTCGTAGACGGTCGATAAACGTGTCGGCCGGACCG
>JBPBQB010000093.1:0-21744 GCA_050954545.1 Janthinobacterium lividum
TCTCTTGTCTGGTCCATCGGCGTCTTGATTATGATCATCGGTGTCCTGAACCCGATGGACACGCTGAACCCCTGGTGGATGACCAAAGGGAAAGAGTACGAAGAATGGCCGGTCGTTTCCAGCATCTTCATCTTTGCCGGGTGGGTGATGCTGCTGGTCAACATGCTTCAGACCTTTGTCCGCCGGACCTACACTCAGATGTATGTCGCGCTCTGGTACATCATGGGAATGCTGATGTGGACCCCGTTTGTCTATCTCATCGGCAACTGGCCCTCCCAGATCATTCATTCCGCTGCCTTTATGGGCCTAAACGACGCCAACACAAACTGGTTTTACGGCCATAGCGTTGTCGGTCTGGTCGCGACACCGGGTGCTCTCGCCGTCGCGTACTACTTCCTGCCGAAAGCCGCGAACGCGCCGCTGTACAGCCACAAGCTGTCACTGATCGGCTTCTGGTCGCTGGGTTCCATCTATATTTGGAACGGCGCTCACCATATGATCTATGGGCCGATCCCATACTGGCTTCAGACAGTCGCGACAATCTTCTCGTTCCTGCTGTTCGTGCCGGTGCTTTCGGCGGTTACCAACTTCTTCGGCACGATCCGGGGCGAGTGGCATCAGCTTCGCTCGAATGTCCCGCTGAAGTTTATCATTGCCGCGACTGTGTTCTACCTGCTGGTTTCCACCCAGGGCTCGTTCCAGGCGCTGCGTTCCTTGAACGCCGTCACGCACTTTACGGACTGGGTCATCGGCCATTCCCATATGGCGATGTTCGGCTTCGTCACCTTCTATGCCTACGCCGGCTGCTACTACGCCCTGCCGCGTATGTACAAAAAGCCGCTGTATTCGGAAGGCATGGCCGACTGGCATTTCTGGCTGTCGTTCATCGGGTTCATCCTGTTCAGCACGGCGCTTTGGATCGGTGGCTTCAATCAGGGCATGGAGTGGAACAACCCGAACCTGCCGTTTATCACGACAGTCGAAGACATGAAACCCTTCTGGCATGTCCGCGCTGCCGGCGGCGCGTTGATGCTGATCGGTATGTTCTTATTCGCCTTCAACCTGTACAAAACGGCTACCGTCCCACTGGCAGTGGCAGACGATACCGAAGGGGAGCCGGGCATCGAAGATCCTTCCCGGACACCCAGTACGCTGACGGCTCGGGTGTAAAGAAAATATCTATGTTAGAATTTATCATTCCCGCACTGTTCGTGATCCTTGTCGGCACTCTTCTGGCGATCTTAAGGCAGGTGCCTGAAAAAAGCGCCATGCTGACCGGTCTCGGCATTCTGATGACCTTTGTCATTGGTCTGACCTTTACGATGCTGATCCCGTCATTCAACGAGAATTGGTCACAGAATACGGCAAAGAACCCAGGCCGCTACCACGCCATTTATTCGACGTCTGAGCTGGCGTCGGCAGAGGCGGCGAATCGTACCCCGCAGCTCTTTACCGGCGACGTCGGAAGCCAGCCTTTCGGCCAGCTTGTCGGCTACACGGCCCAGCAAGAGCGCGGACGTCGCGTCTACCAGCGTGAAGGCTGTATGTACTGCCATTCCCAGCAGATCCGGCCTCTGGCAAACGAGATCAAGCGTTACTCGATTGGAACCTCGGTCGCTCCAATCGCTGACGAGCGCGAGTACATCTGGGACCAGCCGCACTTCCTGGGAACCCGCCGTATCGGACCGGATCTGTCCCGCGAAGGCGGCAAGTACAGCGACGACTGGCACTACTCGCATTTTTACTACCCGCGTCAGATGGTGCCTGGCTCGATCATGCCCGCATTTACATGGCTGTTCAACGACACCGACAAGACCAACCCGACACCTAAACCAGATGCTCGTGATCTCGTCGCCTACGTGCAGACGCTCGGCTACTTCCGGCAGGTGCCTGACGGTCATGGCGGCTGGCGTTCCTGGCTCAAGCCGGAAGATCAGCAGTACACCCAGCAGACCGGCGAAGGCCAGGTCCTGCGCATCAACCCGAACGTCAACGGCGGCAAGGGTGGACAGGTACGCGGCGGCGACAAACCCTCCCCGACAAACCGAGTTACCCCCGGTGGAACGATGTAGGGCCACGGGCAGGTATAATAGAAACAGGGCGGGCGCAATCGCGTCCGCCTTTTTTGTTTGTTGTTTTTGTTTGCCATTTCTGCGCCGTTTTAATCTATGCTAGACCTGACCGACCGAATAATCCAGACACCGACTCTGACACGAGCACCAAACGGCAGCTTGAAGTGGCACGCGCCGCGCCGTCTGCTGCAAATCCTCTGCGGAGTGCTGCTCGTCGCTCTGCCCTTCACCAATGGCCTGCGGCTCGACCTGCGCCGGGATGAGTTTTATTTTGCCTGGCACAAGATGGCCGGGCACGACCTTTTTCTATTGCTCTGGATTTCCCTGCTCGGGACCGCCCTCCTGTCCGTCGTGTCGTTCCTGTATGGACGGCTTTGGTGCGGCTGGGTCTGCCCGCAGACACTGGCATCCGACTTCGCCGACTCGCTGAAAACCCGCCTGGACAAAGCCTTCAAGACCCGCCCCGGCAAGCCGCGCTTTCTGCTGTCACGCGGACTCTGGGCTGCCGGCATTCTCGTCGTTTCCCTGGGGACAGGCATCACGCTGGCTGCCTACTGGCTGGCTCCGCGCACCGTGCTGGCGGCAACGGCTGCTCCCTGGCACGATATTTCGGCAGGCTTGACTGTCTATCTCACGGCCTTTGTCGTCGCCGCCGACATGCTGTGGCTGCGCCGAAAATTCTGTTCATCCGCCTGCCCTTACGGGCCACTTCTCAGCAGCCTGACCGATCAAAACACACTGGCAGTGCGGTATTTAAACGAGCGCGATGACGACTGCATCCACTGCCACAAGTGCGAAGTCGACTGCCCTATGGGCATCGACATCAAAAAAGGGGTAGGGCAGCACGGCTGCATCGGCTGCGGCGAATGTGTCGACTCCTGCAACGACGTGCTTGGCAAGCGCGGCAAGGCGGGTCTGATCGAGTTCCGTTACGGGACTGACCCGGAGCGCGTCACTCCATCTTTGACCCCAGTGCAGCGTTTCGGCCTCTGGGACAAGCGCCGCTGGATGGTCGCCGCCACCGTCCCGCTCTGCCTCGCCGTCGTGCTGTTTCTCATCTACGGTCAGCTTCCGACATCGGCCAGCATCAACGCCAACGGCGCGATTGTCCGTACTGTATCGAGCGTCAGCAATGGCTACACGCTGACATTCACGAATGGAGACCCACAACCTGTCAAGTTTGCCCTGACTGTCGACGGTCTGCCCGCCGGTCATGTCGCGCCGAGTACAATTACCGTGCCCGCCCATCAGAACAGGACTGTCCCGATTTCGATTCTGACCGCGTCCCCGTTCGTCAAGCCGGGCCGGACACCCATCACTTTGCGTGTGACCGGGGCCAGGTCAGCGCAGTCGATTCAGACCATCTTCTACACGCCTGAACCCCTCCCGTCTCGCTAGGGCTCGGCTCCCTCCCCTGTTAGAGAAGGGCTTTCAGAGTAGGACAAGAGCAAAAGACAAACCGCCTCTCGCTTCTATCCTGTACTCTCCGAGGCCCTTCCCTAACAGGGGAGGGAGCCGAGCCCTAGCGAGACGGGAGGGGTTCCAAAGAAAGCAAATCAAATGCCACGTACCTGGAGCAATGTTAAATATACTGAGACGCGCAGTGCGGCACAAAAGCTAAAAAATCGCCCGACTAGCCTGACGCTGTTCGTGTTCCTGATTATCTTCAATCTCGTCCTCTTCGGCGGCCTGATTGCCTATACGATGAACACCGTTCTTCATCACCCAATCACCGAGATTCCGAATTTGGCTCATCCGCCCAAAGATGAGTAGCCGATAAAAGTACATGTTTCTAAAAATTTTAGATCACTTTTGGATCACTGCAGAACTGAAAGACCGCTCTTCCGGTCAACTTGATCCATTAGCAGAAGGCCTTTGGTTCATACTTGAACCTGAGCAAACGCCACGATTTAGTTTGCCGCCGCTCGGACAATTAGTGACAATTACAAGGCCGGACGGAAGCATTATAGTGACTGAAATGATAGCAGCGCAGATCCGGCACTCCATGTTGGCAATACAGCTAAAGGGCGCTGAGAGTCATCGCATACCAAGACTTTCTGTGGTCGCTTTTGAGATTTAGCCTGCGATGCCCTTATCCTAAGAACCGAACACCTTATTGGCGGTTGCTGTTCAAACTCAAACACGATGTGATTTCTGCTACAATTGGTTATGACAGCATCATATGACGGTCAAGGGCACTTTGACTGGGACCCAGACAAAGCCCGAAGTAATTTCAAGAAGCATCGAGTTACTTTCGAGGAAGCACTTTCAGCCTTCCGTGATCCACTTTCCTTGGTGGTACCAGACCCTGCACACTCAGAGACGGAAGACCGTTTGGTTTTGATCGGCCTCTCTGACCGCCGCCGCCTTTTGGTAATTATCTACGTAGAGCGAGGTGACAGCCTGCGTCTCATCAGTGCCCGAACTGCTGACTCGGACGAAAGAAGAGAATATGAAGAAGAACCTGGATAACGACTCTCAGAAAGAGATTGTGGAAGAAGCCGAGCCGGAAATGCTGGAGCAATATAGCTTTAAGGGCGGTCAGCGGGGACGGTACGCGCATCTGTTTCCACAAGAACCTCATCTCATTGTGCTGTCGCCTGATATGGCTGCGGTCTTTCCAGACTCCGATTCGGTGAATGAAGCGCTGCGAACGCTGGTCAAGGCCGTACAGGGAAACAAGTCGCTGACGATTGAGCGCGAAGCGGCTTAGCATTATTTAGAAGCACGGAACATGTTATGGCGGTTGCCATCCAAAATCAATTAGTGTGTGATCTCTGCGGCCTTCCTGCCCATGCGCCTGTGGCTGCCGAAATCGGAGCGCAGGCGCATAAGTTTTGCTGTGCGGGGTGCCGTCAGGTCTATCAAATACTGGCGGAAAGTGACCAGGTCGGCGAAGGGCAGGACCCGACGCAGACAACGCTGTATCAGCAGTGTCTTCAGATGGGGCTGATTGCGCGTCCCTCTTCCATTCCTGCTCCCCCAGAATTGGCGGTCGGGGGCCTCGACGCCGCTCCCTCACTGGCGGCCAAGGGCGACGGGCTGGACGTGACCCGGGAAGCGGCATTTCAGATCGGCGGTATGTGGTGTGCGTCCTGTGCCTGGCTGATTGAACATGCATTGGGGCAGATGAAAGGCGTCGAGCGGAGCCGCGTTTACTTCGCGTCTGATTTGGTGAAGATCGCGTATAAGCCGGCCCGTGTCGCGCCGGAAGCGCTGGCGGCGACAATCAAGCGGCTGGGTTACAGCGCGGAGCCGTACACGAATGAAGGCGGCAGCAGCGACAGTCCCCAGCGACGCGCACGGCGTGCGCTCTTCGTGCGGGCCGTTGTTGCGGTCGTCTTTGCGATCAACGCGGGCATGTTCCAGCTTCCGTTCTATGCCGATTTCTTTGCCCGGCAGGGGATCAGCGCCGACGCCGTCCGGTGGCTCCCGCATGCGGAATTCGTGCTGTCACTGCCCGTGCTCTGGGCGGGCTGGCCCATCTTTGCCAAAGCGTGGGGTGCGGCCCGGCGCGGCGCGGCGATCATGGAAACGCTGATTACAGTCGGGGTCGCTGTCTCGTTTGCATACAGTGCCTGGGTCGTGGCGCGGGGCGGCGTTCATGTTTACTTCGACACGGCCGATATGCTGGTAGCCCTGGTGCTGGTCGGGAAGCATATCGAAGCCGGGGCGCGTCACGATGCCACCGGCGCGATTGCGTTGCTTTACAGTCTCCTGCCGAGTAAGGCGCTGGTCAAATCTGCGGATGGCCGGGAGATGCTGGTCGCGCTGGGCAAGCTGGGAGTGGGGGACCGCGTGGTTGTCCGGCCTGGGGAGCGTATTCCGTGCGACGGCAAAGTCGCCGAAGGCGGGGCTCTGGTAGATGAAAGTCTGCTGTCCGGAGAAGCCCGGCCTGTCGCGAAGCGGGTGGGGGACGAAGTCACGGGCGGCACGGTCGCGACCGATGCGCCTCTGCTCGTGGAAGTGACCCGCATAGGCTCCGAAACGACACTGGCCCAGATGATCGTTTTGGTCGAAGAAGCCCTGGCCGCAAAGTCCCCAGTCGAGCAGTGGGCGGACAAGATCTCCCGGCGCTTCGTCCCGGCCATGATCGCGCTTGCCCTCGGAACAGGTATTGTCCTGGCCCTGCTAGGACACCCCGCCGCCGACTGCCTGGTTCGGGCTGTCACCGTGCTGGTCATCGCCTGTCCGTGCGCGTTAGGATTGGCGACGCCGCTTGCAGTCACCACAGGGGTCGGCGCGGCGGCGGCGCGGGGCATTTTAATCGGCAACACGGACGTTTTGCAGGTTCTTCCGCGCGTGACTCATCTGCTGCTGGACAAGACCGGCACGCTCACTGAAGGCCGCTTTGCTGTCCGTGAGTTCACCGGCACGGACAGCCATCTTGCCGCGCTGGCTGCCCTGGAAGAAGCTTCCGAGCATCCTCTGGCCCGTGCGCTGGTGGCTCATGCCCGTGCGCTAGGTCTCGCCGCGCTGCCCGCCGCCGACTTTGCCCGGCACGAAGGGCAGGGGGTGACAGGGACTATCGACGGTCAGCTCTGGTTCATCGGCAACCGTGCTCTGTGCCTGTCTCAGTCCGCGCCTATCCCCGCTATGCTCGAACAATCGGCGCAGAATGCCGAGGCTCAGGCCCAGACAGCGCTCTTTTACGGCATCGGTTCAGACGTGCTTGGCCTGGTAACCCTTGGCGACGCCCTGCGCCCGAATGCGACTCATGCCGTCAGCGCACTCCGTGCATCCGGGCTGACTCTGGAAGTCATCAGCGGCGACGCCCGCGCGACAACCGATGCCATCGCTCAGGCAGTCGGCATTCGCGAGGCTTCCGCCCAGATGCGCCCCGCCGACAAAGTCGCCCAGGTCCGTGCTGCTCAGGAAGGCCAGATAGTCGCGATGGCAGGAGACGGCATCAACGATGCCCCGGCGCTGGCCCAGGCCAATGTCGGCATCGCCTTCGGCTCCGGCACGGAGATCGCCCGCCGCGCCGCCGACATCACTCTCATCGGCGACGACCTCAATCGCCTCGCCGACCTGTTCACGCTCGCCCGGCGGACCGCAGCTATCATCCGCCAGAACCTCTTCTGGGCCTGCCTCTACAACGCCGTCTGCATTCCATTGGCAGTCATCGGCATCATCAAAAACCCCATCTTCGCCGCCGCCGCCATGTTCATCAGCAGCCTCAGCGTCGTCCTCAACACCAGACGCCTGCGCGGGCAATTAGAGAGGTAAAGCCTGCTAACTTAAACGGGCCAGTCTCGCCTCGAAATCCTGCACTGGTGAAAAATACCAGGTCTTGCCGACTTTCTGCGCCTGCATGACTTCTCGCTCTGCTAAATCCATCAGATCAGCCCGTGCCGTTTGGTAGGCAACTGCGTGACTGCTGCGGTGCCCTTCGATAGTATATCGCTGCTGCGGATGCCTCAATGCGTGGCTGATCAATGTCCGCTGCCGGTGGTTAAGCAGCAGCGTCCCCCGCATACTTTGCTCCATTTGCTTCACCCTTTGCGATTGTGTCTCAATATATTTATGAAGGTCGCCGAGGGCACGCTGGATTACTTCTATCTGGTACTGTAAGAAATAGGTCAGATCATTATCATCAGTTTCCGTGTATAAAAACGACCGAGCATACTGGATCGGTGCTTTCCGGAGTATGCTTGAGATGGAAATGAATTCAAAGAGCCAGAATCCATGACGAAGCATCGACCAATAGAATAATGCTCGGGCCGTCCGCCCGTTTCCATCGACAAAGGGGTGGTCATAAGCAAGCCAGAAATGCAGAATGAGTGAGCGCAAGACGGGATGAACAAAGTAATCCGGCGTCTTTCCATTTGCAAAATCGCACATGGCCTTCATTCGTGACGCAAGATCTTTGGCGGGCGGCGGCACATGAAAAACACCGTCTTCCGCATCGCCGACGATGATCGCTTCCTCTGCATGGCGAAATCGCCCTGATGCCGTGGGATCATCGAGTGTCTGCTCCGTAACACTTCGATGGATCTCCAGAACAAGCTCTTCAGTCAATGGCCGCTCTTTAAGCTGCCCGATTTGTTTCATTGTCAGGAAATTGTTCAGAATCATCCGCTCATCGCGGTCGCGAGGGGGACGTGCCGAGCGCAGCATCTCTTTAGCGACTTCGCGCGTGGTGGCTGCGCCTTCTAACTGACTGGATGTAATCGCTTCTTCAATCAGTGACGATACATAATACTGGTCTTTAGTTTCTGCGTTTGTTACCGGCTCCGGCACACCGATCCGCCCTCCTGCCCCGAGGTCCGTATAATGTAGCTGTTCAGAAATAAAATCCGTTACGAAGAAACAAAATGGCCGCCCTAAAGTATCAAAAAGAGGGACGTTCTTGAACGAATAACTCCTGTTCATCTTCAGACCAAGCCACCATGTTTCGCTGGAAAAGCCGGGCGGGGGCGTGATAAAGCGCAGGCGATCCCAATGATAGTAGCTGTCACTGCGCGGCAGTGACCGGACGCTTTCCGCGATAGCCAGCATTTGCTCTGAGCCGAACTTCTGCATAAGTTCTTTCATAGAAGGCGGCGACTTTGGGATATCCAATTTTTCTCCTCTGAATACTAATTCGTCACAAATTAGTATTCAATTAGTATATAGCTAAAATTGGTGCTTTGTCAAGCCGATATACTAATTCGTCATAAATTAGTATTCAATTGGTATTTGCAGACATCGAAGAAATATACTCCTTTTGTTGATCTTACCGCCGCTGATCGGGTAGGATCGGATCGCCTTCGCTCTGAGAGGAATCCGACCCTTGCTCGACCTGTTTGACCGTCCCCACGCCGCCGATCCGTCTGCCCGCGCGGTCGCTTTGATGGCTCCCGCGTTTGAGGCGGATGCCGCACTCATCCAGGAAGCCCGCCCCGGCTACGCCGATCCTCCGCCTCCGTTCTATGCCAGCCCGGACAACTCTCTGCGCCTGTATCAAGCCGATGCGTTGGAACTGCTGCGCCGGATGCGCGATGAATCGGTCGACATGATCTTCGCCGACCCGCCGTATTTCCTGTCCAATGGCGGCATCACCTGTGTCGGGGGCCGCATGGTCCGGGTGGACAAGGGCGGCTGGGACAAGTCCCAGGGCATTATCGATGACCACAATTTCAACCTGCTCTGGCTGGACCAGTGCCGCCGCATCCTGAAGCCGAACGGCACGGTCTGGGTCACAGGAACATCGCACAATATCCACAGCGTCGGCTATGCCCTGCAAGTGCTGGATTACAAGATCCTCAACGACATCGCCTGGTACAAGGTCAATCCGCCGCCGAACCTCGCCTGCCGCTACTTCACCCATTCCACCGAGATAATCTTATGGGCCGCGAAATCCGTCAAGAGCCGCCACACGTTCAACTATCCGCTGATGAAAGAGCAGAACGGCGGCAAGCAGATGCAGTCGCTGTGGCAGATTATGCCGCCCGGCAAGTCTGAAAAGAAGCACGGCAAGCACCCGACCCAGAAGCCCGAAGCCTTGTTGTGGCGCATCGTCGCCGCGTCCACCCAGCCCGGCGAGCTCGTGCTTGATCCCTTCTGCGGCTCCGCCACCACCGGCGTCGCCTGCGCCCGTCTAGGCCGGCAATTTATCGGCATCGAGCGTGAAACTGAACATATCACTCTTGCTTCTCTGCGCTTACAGGACGCCTACGAAGCTTCACGCCAGCAGCCTGCCCTTGATATGACCTCCGATAACAATGTAGTCAAGACTACAAAGATCGGGGGGGGGGGGGGGTACACAATAATGGAGCGTGAGGATGCAATAAAATTGCTTGAAGCGATCAAAGGGGCAGACCTTGTCGAGATTGCTACCCAGTATGGTCAGAAGATTTTTCACGAGCAGCAATTGGAAGGAGAAATCAAACGAACTCTCAACAAAGGCTGGGCGGGGCTGACGTTGGAAGCCTATTTGGGTCTGCCGAAGAACTCACGCCGCGAACCCAATGGCGGAAGCTGGGAGCTCAAGCAAGTTTCGATCAAGCGTCAGCAGTCGGGCTTATATGCCGCGAAAGAGACCATGCAGATCACAATGCTGGACCGCGCTCATGTCGCCGCCAATGCGTTCGAGACCAGCCATGTTCTGCACAAAATCGGACGCTTTATCATTGTCGCCCGTCTCTATATTGACAAAGACGAAACCACTTCCCCGGTCGCTATTGTCCGTCCTGCCGACATCTCCATGGAAGCGGCTGCCATCTATCGTCAGGTCAAACAAGATTACGAGATGATCCGGCAAACTCTCGCTCAGAACAAGTCTCTGCACACCATCTCCGGCGATCTGATCCAAATCCGCACCAAAGGGCAGAAAACAGCAGCACCTACGCATTTTACGCCAAGACAAACTTCGTCAATATCCTGCTCGGACTGAACAAATAGCAGGAAAGCGGAGCATATAGATCTAACTGCTCTGTTATGAATCAGCATGAAGTCGTGCATCTGGCGCTGGAACAGAATGGCGGGTTTGCGACCCTCGGGCAGCTTTATCATGTCGTCACGAAAATGCCGGAATGGGAATCAAGCTCACTGACTCCCTTCGCCAGCATTCGCCGGATCGTCCAGCAGCACCCCAGTCTATTCTTCCGCATTCGCCCTGGTTTGTGGGGATTGGAAGCGCAAAAAGAAGCCATTGGTAACGAGCTGGCTTTGCCGCATTACGCCCCTCCCGCAAAAGCCGACGCCTTCAGTCACAGCTACTATCAAGGCTTGCTGATTGAAGTCGGCAATCTCAAAAACTATCAGACTGCGGTTCCGTCACAGGACAAAAATCAGATGTTCCTGAAGCGAAAGCTGCTGGAAGTCGCCACGCTGTCACAGCCTTATGACTTTACCTACAGCGATATCATGAGCAAAGCCAGAACCGTGGACGTTTCCTGGTTCAATGCGCGGCGGTTTCCGCAGGCTTTTTTCGAGGTCGAACATTCCACGGACATCTATAACTCACTGCTCAAATATGTCGAGTTCCAGGACTTCCGCACCGAGTTCTGGATAGTCGCCGATAAAGTGCGAAAGTCGGAATTCGAAAAGAGACTCAAAGCGACCGCATTCGTGCCGATACAAGACCGTGTCAAGTTTCTGGATTATGGAGCGCTCTCAAAGCTGCATTCCAGCCTTTCTGAAAGCGCAGCTCAGGAAGCACTGCTAAAGTAGATCATCTGCCGCTGCCGGTCCACCTATAAATCATCTTCGGTGATACCTGCAATCTTCATCTGATGGTGCTGTAAGCCTATTTTGAGCTGCTTATTGTTGTGGATGGGAATAGAAACATTGAATGGAGTGCCGGGCTTGTAAGAGGCTTCATGGTTGTTTTTCGCGCTGCCTACAATGCCAGTTCAAGGACGCGATAATTGCTGGGCTGGTGCTGGCTTAAAAATTCTTCGGCGCTGACGGCGAGGCAGCCGGAGATTGCATCTTTGACATTGATTTCTAGCTCTTCCATCGTCTCGCCCTGAGTAGCACAGCCAGGCAGGGCAGGAACTTCAGCCCAGTAGCCGCCTTCTTCTGCTTCATGCACGATCACTTGAAATGTCATTTGATCCTCCTGTACTGATGGGCATCCATCAATTCTCGCACTTCTTGTATTCTACCTCGACTTGGCTGAATTCCATGCCATAGCCGCGCAGGGTCTCGAAGAGCTGAAAGGCTTGGGTAAGAGAAATTCTGATTTAGAGATGGCTGGCAGGATCGATATAAATGTGTTGAACTAAGCTTTGCGGCAGATGATTGAAATCTTTGTCGGTCGTGAGGATGACTGCATTTTCTGTTTGCGCGGCTGCCGCAATCCAAAGGTCATTCTTGCCCATCTTCACCCCGGAACGACGGCTGAAATCGTCAATTTCTACGTAAGCATCGACAATGGTTTTGTAGGGAATTGGTATGGAAATGAGATAGGTCAGCAGGTTTTCTACCATTCGCACTTTGGGAGGTCCCCAGGCGTTCTGCAAGGCAATGACCCGGAGCTCGGCAGCACTGACAATGCTGATTACCGGGATGGTCGGAATTGTATCGAGCTGATAAGACGACTTTAGATACACCTGTAAGAGTGTCCCCCAGCGTATCCAGGCCAGCAGAATATTGGTGTCCAGCAGATACTGCATCAGCCAAATGCTTTCAGTTGTTCCAGCAGCTCTTCAATCGGTTCATCCACTTTTAGCTTGCCTTGAATTGCCTGCATCGCCGTTTGTCCGGCAGGCGGCAGGCGGCGTGGTCCAAGCTCCGCTAAAGACTGCGGGACGCGGTAGAGTTTCAGTTCGTCGGTGCGCTCGATTTGAGCCAGACGCTGCTGCAATGCTTCCACTTCTGCCGCAAGCTTAGTGACCGTCTGCACAAGCTGTTCCTGAGTGGCAGTCTGCTTCCGCTGTCCGAGAACGCGCCCTAGCTTCCCACGCTTGAATACTTTTACGCTTGGCTGAGTGTTCATGCTTCCCTCCCGCTTCATGGTTCTTGTATTTTACCATGCAATCGGTAGGAAACGATTAGCCGCGCAGGGTCTCGAAGAGCTGAAAGGCTTGGGGGAGGCGGCGGTCAGGCTTCAGGGGACAAGTTCCAATCCTCAGTGATGACGCCGATTTTGGCGAAGTGGGCGGTGTTGGAAGTGACGATGGTATAGCCATTTGCGAGTGCGACTGCGGCAATACGGCAGTCTTGGGAACCAGCACGTTTGATGGAGGCGGGGAAGTCACGAAAAATCTGGACGGCGTCGTCATCATAGCGCAGAATGGAAGCGCGGTTCAACGAGCGAATAAGGTCTACCAAATAATCGTAGGCTTTGGGCAGACGGGCCTCTTGCCGAGTGCGAACCTGATTGATAGCGTCGAGCCGTCCGCGCAGCATCTCCTCCGGCGTGATAGCGCAGAGGTATACCGTGCGGGGTGGAGCCTGGGACACACGCTGGCGGATGGACTCGCTGCCGCGCAGTAAGTTTGAGTAAGTATCAGTGTCAAGAAGATACACGGGTTATTCAGCCGTTTCCCATTCTGCGTCGAGTTCGAGGCGGTGACGGCGGATGGAATCCAGCATTTCGTCCCAAAAAGGATCATCGGCGAACTTACCGGCGGAGTCCAGCAGCGGTTCAGCGAGTGGGTTAGGGATCTGAGGTTGTGGCTGTTCTCCTACCGGGTCTGAATTAGAAGATGTGTCCATAATACTGCTGAGTATACCCGAATGCGGCGGGAAACGGTCAGCCGCGCAGGGTCTCGAAGAGCTGGAAGGCTTGGGTGAGGCGGCGGGGGAAAAGCCAGGAGGCGAGGGGGGCGTCGTGCCAGGGGAGGGCGGTATCGATGTCGGCGGGGAACAGGGGATACAGGCCGGCAGCGTAGAGGGCTTCGGCAATAGGGTCGGTGTCGGCAGCGCCGTCGGACGACAGCAGGGCGAGGGGACCAAAAGGGCAGAACTCAATTTGGACCTGCCCGCCGCCGGTTTCGAGCAGCAGGGAAGGGACGGAGTCGGACGTACCGGAGCCGTTGAGGCGGGTCAGCGGGCCAAGCTCGCCGAGCGCATCGATCGGAAGCTCCGGCAGGGCTAGAAGGCCGTCGTAGGCCGCGTCCGAGTTTGTCCGGCCAGCCTGACGCTCCAAATGAGTCAGGACGCGCCCGACAGCCTCCGGCATTGTCTCGGTGGGCTTCACGACTCGATGCTCTGCAGGGTGTCGAGGAAGCGCGGGAAGTAGCCGAGCTTGCGTCCGCCAAGGCCGCGCAGCATCTCCTGGAAGTGAGGAGCGTTGTGGCTAGAAGCCAGCGCGGTGACAAGTGTCTTGCCGCCCTGAACGTCTTTGTGGTAGCCGCGAGCCGCTTCTTTCGGGATACCGCTGGACATCACGACGCCGGCAATCGCCCCCAGGATACCGCCGATAACTGCACTGCTGAGCTGCCAGACCAGCGCATGAGCGGCGATAGACGGCAGAAGCGGCTCGAAGAAGACCAGCAGGGACATCGCGAGCGACCCCAGCGGGGCACCGACGACAAACCCGACAACGGCCCGTGGCCCGGCCTCGTCGGCCAGGTTGACTGGCCGCTCGACATCGTGCTCTTCCACTTCGCGCACCCCTGTCGCCAGAGTATCCGTGTCGGTCCGGCTGGCACCGTCATGGGGCGTGCCCGTGGCCCCCGCCGCGCCGTGGAAGACCAGCGTAATATCCGCAAGTGGGACGCCGTCGTCTACCAAAGCCTGCGCCGCGCGTTCCGCTACGGAATTGTCATCAAAAACTGCGACTACTGTTCCAGCCATGCGTATCTATTCTCCTTGACAAATGAGTCCGCTATCCCCGGACGCCTGCTTTGATCAATGACCCGAGCCGGACCGAATGCGCGTGGCAGATGGCAATTGCCAGAGCGTCGGCAGCATCATCGGGCTTCGGCACTTCGGTCAGATTTAGCAGGCGAGTCACCATGAACTGCACCTGTTTTTTCTCGGCGCGTCCTGTCCCGACCACCGCACTTTTGACCTGAGTAGGCGTGTATTCCGTCCAGGGCAGGCCGCGCTGAGCGAGCGTCAGTAAAATGACGCCGAGTGCCCGGCCTACGGGAATGCCGGTGGTGACGTTGTTCGTGAAGAACAGCCGCTCAGTCGCAACTTCTTCCGGCTGGTACTGGTCCAAAAGCGCGTTGAACTGGTCGTAGATCGTTTTGAGGCGTTTTGGGGCATCGTCGCCGGGCGGCGTTGTAATCACGCCGCACGACAGATAGGATACCCGGTCACCGCGCTTTTCGATAACCCCGTAGCCGGTGGTCGCCGTGCCGGGGTCGATTCCGACTAAAATCACAGACGGATTACCTCACCTGTCCGGGCAGACTCATAGACCGCCAGCACCACTTCGACTGCTTTGCGGCCTTCCGTGCCGTCGACAATCGGGTCAGCGCCGGTGCGGCAGCACTGGATGAAATCGGCAAGCTGCGTTCGGTGCGCTTCGCCCCAGATGGCTGCCGGATCGGACGCTGCTGAGGCTGCCTCGGTGTGCTCGGATGCTGCCTTCGTGCCGCCGGTCGCCACTTGCAGGGCGTGGGCCTGAGCCGCCTCGCCGCCGCTCGATGTCCCACTCTTGGTGGTCAGCGTGTGTAGCATATCGCCTTCCATGATCGCGCTTCCCTCCGTGCCGTAAACGCCTAAACGAACGGCGAAGCCGGGATACAGGGCCGTGGACGCCGACAATGTGCCGACCGCCCCATTGGCAAATGTCAGAGTCGCCGCGATGACATCTTCCGTTTCGATACGCGCGTGTGCAAGCGTTCGCGCCTGTGCGTAAACTGTTTCGACCGGGCCGCAGAACCAGCGCATCAAATCCGCCGTATGGACTCCCTGGTTCATCAGCGCCCCGCCGCCGTCAAGCGCCCAGGTGCCGCGCCAGTCGCCGGAGTCATAATATTCCTGTGTCCGGTACCATGGCACCCGCGCTTCGGCGTAAACCATGCTTCCCAGCAATCCATGTTCCAACGCCGCTTTGATAACTGTGCTGGCATGGTCGAACCGATGTTGGGAGATGACAGCCAAGCGCTTGCCCGACTCGCGCTGAGCAGCCAAAAGCCGGTCACAAGCCGCAAGTGAGACATCCATCGGCTTTTCTACCACGACATGCTTGCCGGCTCTTAATGCACGTACACCAAGCTCCGCGTGCAGGCCGCTTGGGATACAGAGAGTGACGGCATCTATGGTTGGGTCTGCCAGAACTGCCTCAAAGCTGAGCGCTTTCGCCCCAAATTGGGCCGCCATCGCGTCTGCTCGCTCCGGCACTTCGTCGGCGAATGCAGCCAGACTTGCACCTTCCGCCTTCAGGGCAGTCAGCACCTGTGCATGAGTCGGCGCAATGGTGCCGCAGCCGACAATGGCAAAGCGTAATAAGTCGTCAGACATAGAGAGATTGTAATAGATACGGGGCTGTTTGTCAAGGGGCGGCTGCACCCTCCAGCCCCCAATAATGTGGGCTGAGGGGTCTTTACGGTCAAAATCTGCCCTTGCGAAAACGACGGCTTTCTGCTAGAATAGAAAGCATTAACCCCAACATTTCGTCCTTCTGCAAGAGCAATCATCTACATTTAGTAGCAATGAGCATATATCGGCAAATGACAGCAAGTAGCAAAGAATCTCTATGAACAGCACCCCATCCAATTTTGTCCATCTGCATCTGCATTCCGAATACAGTCTGCTGGACGGTGCCTGCCGCATTGACGACCTGGTCAAAAAAGCGGTCGATCTGAACATGCCTGCCATCGGCCTGACCGACCACGGCGTCATGTACGGCTCGATGGAATTCTACTTGAAATGCAAAAAAGCGGGCATCAAGCCGCTGGTCGGCAACGAAATGTATGTCGCGACGCGCACCCGGCACCAAAAAGAAAGCAAGAAGCTCGACGATGCCCGGCACCTGGTTTTGCTGGCGATGAACGAAGTCGGCTACAAGAATCTGCTCAAATTGACTTCGATCGCGTCTTTAGAAGGTATGTACTATAAGCCGCGCATCGACCGTGAGCTGCTTCAGGAATACAACGAAGGCTTGATTTGTTTATCGGCGTGTTTGGGCGCGGAAGTGCCGCAGCACCTGATGAACGGCGACATCAAAGCCGCCGAGTATGCCGCCTGCGAGTTCAAAGAGATCTTCGGCGACCGGTATTATCTGGAGCTCCAGGACCATATGCTGGAAAAGCAGCATGGGGTCAACGCCCAGCTTATCGAAATGGCGGCCCGGCTGAAGCTGCCGCTGGTGGCGACAAACGATGTTCATTATTTGGATGCCGCCGATGCCGACCCGCATCAGGTGCTTTTGTGTGTCCAGACAGGCACCAATATGGACGACCCGAAGAAGATGAACTACGGGTCCAAAGATTTTTATCTCAAAAATCAGCAGGAGATGGCTCAGCGCTTTCCAGGTCAGGAAGATGCGCTGGCCCGGACAGTCGAGATCGCCGAGCGCTGCAACTTGGATTTGAAGTTCGGACGTCTCGGAATGCCGTCACCCGGCGATACACCGGAAGGCATGAATGCTCAGTCATACCTGTCCCTGCTGGCGTTCGACGGCATGAAGAAGCGTTACGGGCAGATCACGGAAGAACACGAAGACCGGCTGCGCTTTGAGCTGAATGTCATTGAGCAGACCGGGTTCGGACAGTATTTCCTGATTGTCCGCGACTTCGCGAACTTCGCCCGGCGCGAAGGCATCTTCTTCGGCGTGCGCGGTTCGGCGGCAGGCTCGATGGCGTCGTACTGCGTCGGCATTACCGACGTCGACCCGCTTGAATACGGCCTGACTTTTGAGCGGTTCCTGAACCCGGAACGATTGTCCATGCCGGATATCGACATGGACTTCGAGGACCACCGGCGGCAGGATGTCATCGATTACGTCGTCAACAAATATGGCCGCGACCATGTCGCCCAGATCGTCACGTTCGGAACGCTTGCCGCCCGAGCCGCCATTCGGGACTGCGGCCGGGCCATGAATAAGATGCCGATGACGGAGGTCGACAAGCTCTGCAAGATGATCCCGACGATCCCCGTCGGTATGAAGATCCGCACGGCGCTGGAAGTCAACCCCGAGTTCAAGGCGGCCGTCAACGCCAGCCCGCAGGCGAAAGAATTGATCCAGACCGCTCTGCGCCTCGAAGGGCTGACCCGGCATGACAGCGTCCACGCCGCAGGCGTCGTCATCTCGGCGGAGCCGCTCGTTGACAATGTCCCCGTGCAGCGTGCCGATGACGGCGTCGGCCTTGTCACGGGCTACCCGGCGAACGTGCTGGAAAAGATCGGCCTGATTAAGATGGACTTCTTAGGTCTCGCCAACCTGACCATCCTCGCCCGTGCCGTCCGCAATGTCAAGCGCAGCCACAACATCGACATCGATGTGCTGAAGTTACCGCTCGACGATCGCAAGACTTATGACCTGCTCGGGCGCGGCGAATGCTCGGGTGTCTTCCAGCTAGAAGGCGGTCAGATGCGCCGTTATATTGCCGAGCTGAAGCCGAACAACGTCGGCGAAGTCGCGGCGATGGTTGCGCTGTACCGGCCTGGCCCAATGGCACAGATTCCCCGGTATATCCGCTGCAAGCTGGGCATGGAAAAGATCGAATACCCGCACCCGGCTTTGGAGCCTATCTTAAAAGAGACCTACGGCGTTATTGTCTATCAGGACCAAGTTTTACGCATTGTCCAGGCCGTCGCGGGCTTCAGCCTCGGTCAAGCGGACATTCTGCGAAAAGCGATGGGTAAGAAGATCCTCAAAGAGATCGTCCAGCAGCGCGAGAACTTCATGGCGGGCGCGAAAGAAAAAGGCATTCTGGACGAAGCCACTGCTACCTATATCTTTGACCTGATCGAGCCGTTCGCCGGGTATGCGTTCAACAAGGCCCATGCGTTTTGCTATGCTTTGGTTGCTTACCAAACGGCGTACCTAAAAGCCAATTTCCCCGTCGACTACTTCGCCGCGCTGATGGCTGTCCAGGCCGACGACACGGATAAGCTGGTCGCGTTTATCGAAGACGCCAAGCGCACTTATTTGGAAGAATACGGTCAGAAGATCGAGATCCTGCCGCCGGATGTCAACGACAGCGATGCCGACTTTGTGGGTGTTGGCGCGTCCATCCGCTTCGGCCTGCTCGCCATCAAGAATGTCGGCAAGGCTCCTATCGAAGCCGTGCTTGCCGCCCGCAAGAAGAACGGGGGCCGGTTCACCAGCCTGCACGATTTCTGCGCCGGGGTGCATGAGTTCGGTCTAACGTCGAAAGGCGCGATCGAAACTCTGATCAAAGCGGGCGCTCTGGCAAGCATCGAAAAGAACCGTGCCCGCCTGCTGGCCGGTCTGGAAGGCGCACTTGCCAGTGCCGCGACTATTGCTCGGGACCGCAAATCCGGCCAGGTCTCCATGTTCGGCGATGACGGCGATGCCGAAAGCATGGCCCACGTCGCGCCCCCCCTGCCTGACGTGGAAGAACTGAAGCCGAACGAGATCACGGCCATGGAAAAAGAGCTTTTAGGTCTGTATCTCAGCGACCATCCGCTCGATCAATATGCGAACGCCGTCAAAGCGCATGTCTCGCACACCATCGACGAGTGCCGAGGGCTGGGCGACAAGGAAGAGATCGTCGTGGCCGGAGTGCTGACCAATGTCCGCCCGTACTACACCAAAGCCAAGAACGAGCTGATGTACTTCCTCACGCTCGAAGACAAGACCGGCACCATCAGTGTCAGTGTCTTCCCCCGCAGCGCCGCGACTTTGACGGAAGTGCCTCAAAAAGACAGCGTCGTGCTGGTCAAAGGCAAGACTTCCCACCGGGACCGCATCAACAAAGGCGGCGAAGATGACGCCGGAACCGCCGCCAGCGTCGAAATCAGCGCCGATAGCATTACCCCTGTTGCAAGTGCTGAAAAGCTACTAGGTAATGGGGCCAATATTATTAGGGAAATCAAAACCGATTATGCTCATCTTCATATTCAGTTAGACGAAAGTAAATTCACACTAATCCGCCAATTATTCCCAATCTTGAGCAAGCGGCCAGGACCAACTCGCCTTCATATGCACGTTCCACAATCAGAGGGCAAAGGGCAAATCAGGACTAATTTAATGGTTTCCGCAGATGACCAATTGTTGTCATTGCTTCGTAACAAGGTTGGAGATCCGCAAGCTGTTTGGGCTGAGTAATGAGATAAACCTATGGGGCGATTATTCAATCTACAACAAAAGCAAGCGCTATACTGGTTGTCAGAGGGAAAATGCACAAAATGTGGTACACCATTGCCTGAAGACTGGCACGCTGATCATGTGGTACCCTACACCGAAGGCGGTCGTACTGATGTCACTAACGGGCAAGCGTTATGCCCGAAGTGCAACCTAGAGAAAGGCTCTAAATCAATGTTAAAGCCATGGCCGTCAACCGTAGTGCTTCGCTCTTGGCAGGAACAATTTCTAAACCAATACCGGACAGAAGAAAAGCGAGATTTCCTTCTGGTTGCCACTCCCGGAGCTGGTAAAACGACAGCATCCCTCAGAGCTAAATATGATTTGTTACGTTCGGGCGAAGGTCAACGGATTGTCGTTGTTTGTCCCTCGGACCATTTGCGGACGCAGTGGCTTTACGCTGCCTCCGATATTGGTATCCCATTGGATAGGATTGTAAAAGGCTGGAATAACGAGATTGCACAATCGCCTGATTATTTGGGCCTTGTAACAACTTATGCAGAGGTACTTTCTAACACCGAGCAACTGTTAGTCTATACAAGCAGATATAAAACGCTGGTCATTTTAGATGAGATTCATCATTGTGGCGAAAGCGAACATCTTATGTGGGGAGCGGCCATTAGGAAAGCTTTTAGCCCTGCTGTTCGCCGCCTGCTCCTCTCCGGTACACCTTTCCGCACCGATAATCACAAAATCCCATTTGTAAAATATGAGCCTGACCCAGCGAAGCCAAATGGTAGCCGCTCTAAGTCTGATTACAACTATGGATATGGTGATGTACTAAAAGACGAAGAAGTAGTGCGTCATATTATTTTTCCTGGTTGGGATGGAGAATTTGCTTGGAGCGATTGGTTCGGTGAAGAAAGGAAAGAGAACTTCCAGAGCCTGCTGAATAAACCTGACTCAAGTGCTCGCCTGAAGACGGCTATCAATGCAAGCGGAGAGGCAATGCGAACCGTACTAACAAAGGCAAATCAAAAGCTAGAAGAAATACGGCGAGACGGTCACATAAATGCTGGTGGATTAGTTGTTGCACAAGACCAATCTGCTGCTAAGATATTGGCAAAAGTGCTCGAAGAAATATCTGGCGAAAAGCCGATACTCGCCATTTCTGAGATAGGAGATGAAGCCTCCCCGGAAATCAAGAAGTTTAGCGAGGGGCGGCAAAAATGGATCGTCGCTGTCAAAATGATATCCGAAGGAGTAGATATAAAACGATTGCGAGTAGGTGTTTATGCTACAAACATTCTAACCGAGACATTTTTCCGGCAGGTCATTGGACGCGTCATTCGATGGGATAGGCAATGGAATCATCTTGATGATCAAACAGCGTGGTTCTACGTTCCCGAAGACCCGCAGTTATTGAGATTAGCGAGAACAATTAAAGAAGAAGTCGACCATTATATTGAGGAAAGAGAAGAAAGTGACAAGCAAAAGTCTGCTGAGGCGGGCGCATCGCCACCTATGCAGATCAGTATGGGTGATTATGAATTTCGGTACTCTGAAGGAGATGAAGTAAATCATCATACAAGCGGTGAAACATTTCCTATGGACGAGTTAGCGTTAGCCAACAGTGCCTTCGCGTCGACACCTGGCTTTGAAAGGATACCAGACGCTACCAAAGCCTTGTTCCTGCGAAATCTTGGTGCACCAGGACAAGTTCAAGCTGATATATCACCAACGCATCAAGCCATCTCGGTTCAGCCTGAGTATATTCGCAAAGAAGCCCTGAAAAAGAAACTGAAGACCAAAATTGGCCGATTGGTATTCATGTGTCAGGAAAATGGAATTTCTGTACCCGATGGCAACCTCTACAAGGCAATCAATAATGCTTGGGGGCGGTCCAGAAGTTATAACCATACATCTACTAACGACGAGTTGCAAAGCAAGTTGGATTGGATTGAAAGTTTAATTAGAGCCTGTTATGCACTTTTTTAGAACAGCAGGCAGCTATTACGGATATTGTTTATCAGCCTACTTGCTTAGCCGAACCCGAATAACGCGGGTTGC
>JBPBQB010000070.1:0-21691 GCA_050954545.1 Janthinobacterium lividum
GAATACAGGCGGCAGCATGATAAAATCGTCGGCCAGCATGCCGCCGCCAACAATGCCCTCGTTGTCGTGGCTGAACTTAATGGTCGCCGTCGTCGTGCCCGGTCCGATCCCGTCCCAGATCGGCTCCGCCATCCAGCCCGTCGCCCCGGCATAGTAATGACCCTGCAAACTGCGCCCGACCTGATCGTTTGCATTGCCCAGTCCCAGTGGATTAATGCTGGATTTCGAGTTCAGCAGCAGCCGGGCAGTCTCAATCGCTCCTGCCGAACAGATGACAACTTCAGAAGTCACGGAAACGCGTTCGCCTGACTTGTTCCAGTAAGTGACACCGGTTACGTGCCCGGCATCGTCTGTGTCGATCCGCTCGGCCATCGCGCCGGTTTCCAGCGTGCAGCGGCCTGTCGCGAGGGCACGAGGAGTCATCGTGTTTTTTGTGCCGTTCTTGGCGTCTGTCGGACAAGCGAAGCCGACACAGTGCTGGCAATGAGCACAGGCGTCGCGGCCCTGACGCGGGACACTGTTGATCAAAAGAGGAACGGTCTGCGTGTCCCAGCCTAAAGACGCCGCGCCTCGGCGCAGGACATGACCGGCAGCAGTGACCGGAAGCGGCGGCATGGGATAAGGCCGGTGACGCGGGCGGTTCTTGCCGGCGGTCTCTTCGTCGCCCGAGACGCCCAGCTCCCACTCGGCTTTCTCATAGTCCGGGGCTAAATCGTCGTAGGAAATCGGCCAGTCGGCAAGGCTGCTGCCTTCGGGAACACCGTACTTGGAAGCCATCCGGAAATCGTCCGGCAGATACCGCCAGGCCATCGCGCCGTAGACCATCGTGCCGCTGCCCACACAGGCGGCGTTGTTCTGGTAGCCGCCGTCAAGCGGCTGGACCGTAGATGCCTGACCGGCAGCGTTCACGACAACGCGCGGCCCGGCATCAGGGCCTGGCCCGGCATTGACACCATACTGAGATAAACGCTGATTTCTGAGATGGTCGCGTCCGACCTGAGCAAACTCGAGTGACTGACCGCGCTCCAAAAGCAGGACGCTCTTTCCCGCTTCGGCCAGCACTCCGGCAGCCACTCCCCCGCCTGCGCCTGCGCCGATAATCACGACATCATAATTGTTCATGCGGTCACCGTAAATCCGATCATGCGCCACGAGACGCCGTCTTTGTTGCCGCCGTTGCCGGGGTCCGCGTAGAACCCTTCCAGTGTCTGTGCGACCAGCAGCCGGAAAAACTCTGCCGGGTCCAGCAGCCAATCGGTCTGTACTTCGCCTGCCTCGACCCGTGTCAGAAGTGCGTCCTGTGCCTCCGTGTCCATTTGACTGAGTGCCTGCCCGGATACTGCATGGGCCTCTGCATCCAGAGCATCCAGCCCTTGCTGATAAGTCGGCAGAAACCGAGGCTCATAGGCAAAAAGCTGGGCGAAGAAGTCCCCGGAACCGGCTTCCCAGCCATCGGGGAAATCGTCTTTAGGGATAACGCGAATGACTGCGGCCTGCAAAGCGGCAATCTGCTGTGGGTTGAGATAAGTAGTGAGAAGCATGGTTTTTGTTTCGTGCGAAATAGATACCCCGGATTGAAATCCGGGGCTGAGTAGCCTGCGGCTGATTGTCCTGCGGACAAGAGAGATTGTCATATTAGGCTGACTCTTCTGTCCGTAGGACAGCCGGCTCGAAGCGCCCTTCAGCCATGCAAGGCAGTGCGTGGCAGCCAATCAAGGCGGGCACGCAAAAGACGAGCCAGGGAAGGGATGCCAATCATAGGTCTGTGTCTCTCCTGCATCACCGAAACGCCAGACGCTCGGACAGGTGGTGTCCAGCCAGTCCATCGGCTCGGCAGGCGCGGCAGGCAGAGCGGCCCGGCTGAATGCTTCCTTTAAAGCTGTGCGCTGCTCCGGCCCCGTCGCGTCTGGGTGAGCGGAGACAAACAGTGCTGTCCCACTGCGTGACAGAAGATCCAGCCAGAGCCGGTTCTGATCCCAGGGAATCTCGGGTTTCAGGCCGACACAGTCGGCGTCGGCGCAGAAGAATGTCCCGTGCTGAGGCATTCGGAACGCCAGGCTGTTGACTCCCATCTTCCGGGTGCGCTCCCAGTGTTTGCCGCTGGTGTCATCGCCCGTGCGCTGGATCTCAAACAAGCCTGCGGCCAGATGCCCGACTGTGTTGCAGCCGATGATCTGGGCGTCACCTGCTCCCAGGCGAATAGCTTTGTATAGGTTCGTGATGATCTCGGCTGTCGTGCGGGTGCGGTCGGCGAAGGACCAGCCGGCTGTCGTGATGTTCGGCGTCATCGCCATGCCCCAGCGGCCTGTGATGTCATAAGTCGTGAAATCCTGCTTGATCAGGCCGTATCCCCAGCCTGCCAGACGTTCGAAATCGGCCCGGATAAGTTCCAAGACTTCAGGAACAGAGGGATCGAGAAAGACGCCGGGCGACTGAGCCAATGGGTGCTGCGGCGAGACCCGCCAGGACTGCGGCACGTCTTCTGTTCGCAGCAAAGGCCGGATCCAGATACCGGGACGGATGCCGATCCCGCGCATCCAGTCGGCCAGGCCGGGCAGATCGGGAAAGCCTGTGTTGCCGTGGTCGTAGACAGCGCCGTCATGCTGATCTGTCGGATACCAGCCGGCATCGATGACAAAGCTCGGGGCATTGCCGCCATTTGGAGACAACTCGCGGATCAACGTGCTGTCCTGCTTGACAGTCTCAGACGTGATGCCGCCGTACCGGGAATACCAATCATTGCCGCCATAGATCGGCAGGGAAGGCAGGCGCGGGGCGCGGCACAAGGCGCGGCAGAACCGACGGGCAAACGCGAATGGGGTCTCGCCGGGCCCGGACATAAGTTCACGGATCGTGGCCGCCGTCAGCCGCCTTCCCCCAAGCTGCACCCCCTTCCCGCCGCACCGCACGTCTAAAACCAGAGAGATGCCGGTCTGGTCGATGCGCCAGGACGCGAAGCTTGCGGCTCCTGTCTCGACACCGACACCCTGTGTCTCGCCGGTTTTCGGGTCATGGATCAATGCATACCAGGGCAGGGTTCGTTCCGGCACAACGCCGCGCCACTCTAAATCTCCGTACCCGCGCTCCCAGTGGTCGCCCAGGATGCGGGCTCCCGCTTCGAGCGGTCCGCCCCAGCGAATGACGATGTCTGTAACGGAGGCCCGATGTGCCTCCACACTGATCTGGACAGACCCGTCCGGTCTCGGAATAAGCGCGACCTCTGCTGCGCTGTCGGCGCGGCCGTCGTCAGTCCAGACCGCGATTTGGTGGGGTGCTTCGTTCACTCTCAAATTGGTTTTCTTTTCTGCCTGAACTACGCAGATTATACGTCAGTGTCCGAGACTTGTCAACTAAATCCGGCGGGCTGTATCGACAGTCTCTAAGAAATAATCGCTTGACAGCCATATTCATCTTTGATATAATCTGTACAGTGCAGTTGATATGGTTTGCTTACATCTCAGCGTAGCATACTTCCGTGAAGAAAGTATAGGTCAGCGATGATAAAGAATTTACAAAATGCTCACAGCAGCTTAAGCATGATTTCCGCGATGGCGCTGCTGCTCAGCCTGACTCCCCTGGCCGGTGTGTCGGCCGCCAAATCGAAGCCTGCGAAAGCGAAATTGGTGCATGTCAAAACTTTGACACCCAAAGTTCAGGAGACCCTCGGCGGCGGGACTGTGACCGATCCGGCTGTCGGCCCAGCACCTTCGTTCGGCATTGGCGGGCCGAACATGGTCCTGGTCAAGAACTGGCATTTCGGCACGGACGGCACGATCAAAAACTATGCCGACATGAGCGCCAATTTCTTTTACCATGATCAGTTCAATACCTATAACAATGGCGGGGGCAATTATGGGGCTAATACTGTCGCACCTGATAAAGCCGATGCGATCAACGACCAGCCCATCGAAGGCGTAGACAGCCCGCCTGTGCGGCAGTTTACCGGCGACTCGCTCAAGACCTTTATCACCCCGCTCGACGGTGCGACAACACTGAAGCCGAAGCTGCATAACGCCGGCTGCGGCTCGTTCATGGCGAAGTGGAGCCTGCCTCACGGCGGCTCGCTGCTAGGCCAGGACATTGTCTGGGAGACGCGTGTGCGCTACGTTACTCCGCCCTACTTCTGGTTCGCCATCTGGACTGCCGGCAACAAGTGGAGCGGGACCGGCGGCTCTCAGGGGGCCGAGCAGGATATTATCGAGAGCTTCGGCTACGATAACGGCAACAATAACACGAATTATGACGGGCGTTTCTGGCACTCGAATGCTGTCGCCACACCCACCAAAGACACGTTGGACTACGGCGATTGGAACAAGACCATGACCGCGCAGGGTATCAAGTCTTATGACGCCAGCCAGTATCATATCTGGACGTGGCTGTATAAGAAAGACAATACGTATGCGATGTATGTCGACGGCGTCAAAGTGCAAAGCGGGTCTGATTACTACTGGACGTTCGGCAACAAAGCGGCTGATGAGCCGATCAATGTCGACTTCCTGTATGACGGAAGCTGGGGCCACACGCAGATCGACAGCGTCGATAAGCCTCTGCCCGCTTCTGCGTTCGTCGGCAAGTATTACGAATGGAATTATAGCCGGGTCTATCTCAGCCGCTAAATCTGCTAAAAATTAACGCCTCTACCTATGAAAATACCAAAATTCTCTGCACTTGCCCCCTTGCTTATCGGGGGCGCTCTCTCAGGTTTGAGTGCTGCCGCTCCCGTTCAAGCTTCTTCGGTAAAACCGCATCTCGAAAAAGCGCATAAGAAGACAATTCAGGCCGCCAAGGCTTCAATGGCAAAGAAGCCGGAGACCCTCGGCGGGGGCACGGTCGTCGATCCCGCAGTCGGTCCGGCTCCTTCCTTCGGCATCGGCGGGCCGAACATGGTGCTTGTCAAGAACTGGCACTTCGGCACAAACGGAACCGTCAAGAACTACGCGGACATGAACGCAAACTTCGTGTACCATACGAACCACGGCTCCGACAACAACGGCGGGGAGTATGGGTCGCAGACGGTTGCGCCGGACGCCGAGAACGCCATCGCCGGTCAGCCGATTGAAGGCATTAATAGTACTCCCGTCCGTGAGTTCACCGCAGACTCGCTGAAGACCTATGTCACGGCGCTGACCCCGCTGAAGCCCGAGGCAGTGGTGAACGGCGTTCCTGTGGTGCAGGCTCGATATGGCAACGCCGGCAACGGATCATTCGGCGCGAAATGGACCCTGCCGGCAGGCGGCTCGCATCTTGGGCAGGACATTGTCTGGGAAACAAAAGTGCGGTATGTCCCGCCGCCTTACTTCTGGTTTGCGCTCTGGACAGACGGCGACCGCTGGCTGTGGGACGGTCACAACGGTCAGGGGGCGGAGCATGACCTCATCGAGAGCTTCGGCTACAATAATGGAGGAAACTTCACCAATTACGACGGGCGCTACTGGCACTCGAATACGGTCGCAAGTCCCAGCAAAGACAAAGTGAATTACTGGAACGGGTGGACACAGCCGATGGTCAATGCGGGCTTTGCGAAGTTCGATGCGTCCCAGTATCATATCTGGACCTGGGTCTACAAGCACGACAACTCGTTTGCCATGTACTGCGACGGCAAGCTGGTCCAAAACGGAACCGATTATTACTGGGGCTTCGGCAACACGGCTTCGGACCCGCCGGTCACAGTAAACTTCTTGTTCGATGCAGGCTTTGGCCACAACAAAGCGGGAGGCGAGGGTTTTGCACTGCCGTCATCCCAGCTTGCCGGAAAGTTTTTCGAGTTCAGCTACAGCCGTGTTTATGTGAGCGGCGGCGTCGGTGTCGCCCGGAACGCCCCGCGTCTCCTGCCGGGCACGGTGCGAACCGCCGATTTCAATAGTGGTCCCGAGGGGGCCGCGTTTGGGACGACGGCAGGCAAAGCATGGCGCAGGTACATGGTGCGGGTTCCGGTCGGCGGTAAGTACGCGTTCAGCTTCACCGCCCCCGGCAGCCATCTGGAAGATGAATTCGAAAAGACGCTGACCTCGCCTGCCACTTTGTCCACCGGGCCTCACGCGCTGAAATGGGTATCGGGCAGCGCAGGGTTCGGGCCGGAAAGCCGCCTGATATTCACGAAAGCGCCTGGCTCGACCGCCGTGCTGGTCAGGACAGATCGGGTGACCCAGGGAAACTGGAAAGGCCGCTTCGGCGCTGATGGCTTTGTGATCGCCGGTGACGACACGCGTCCTCCTGCGTATGGAACCCTCACCCGGACCGGCTGGCAGGTGCTGTGGAGCGGCAACGGCCTGACTAAAGACCCTCGGGCGCTCGAACGAAACGGCGGCGGTGCGGACCGCATGGCCGGGCAGTGGGGAACCAACGATAAGACCTACGACCTCGACTGCAATCTCACCGACGGCAAACTCCATCAGGTCGCCCTGTATGGGCTGGACTGGGACAGCAATGGGCGCAACGAGGATATCGAAGTGCGGGATGCTTCCACCGGTGCGCTGCTGGACACACAAAACTTAAGTTCCTACGTCAACGGCGCGTA
This sequence comes from Janthinobacterium lividum, assembly GCA_050954545.1. GTDB lineage: Bacteria > Armatimonadota > Armatimonadia > Armatimonadales > Capsulimonadaceae > JANXMY01. Next base: position 6,518 of record JBPBQB010000070.1, read on the forward strand.
TCTCGTCTGGAATGTCCAGGGCCATGTCCTCTTCCGCGTCGTCAACAACTGTCCCTGGACAAATCCCGCCCTCAGCGGTATCTTCTTTGATACGCCTGCCAAACACTGAAGCACTATTGCCGGCGTCGACAAGCCCTGCCCGTTTCTGCGTTCGTCGGCAGGCTCTACGAATGGAACTACAGCGTTGAACGGCCTTGCTGCACGATTCCCGAACTATGCATTGAAACCATGCCGTGCATCAAGACCATGCCATAAACGGCACGGCTACACGGCGCGGACGCCACAAATCCCACGCTTCGCGGGGATCATACAGAAATCCAGTCCCAGTCCCGCGAAGCGGTACTTCCTGGCGTCCTCGCCGTGTAGCCGTGCGTTTCAACGCATGGTGTTTGGGACATGATTTTGATTCAGGCCGCAACGCCCAGCCGAACTAAAATCAGAGCAATTTCGATGTCACGTTCACGCTGATTACTCGCCAAATGCGCCATTTCTTACAGTCTATCCCAAAAGTCGCGACCCAGCTTGGTAGGCTCTTCGGAACCAAATCAAAGCGTAGGCCATCTTTATGTGCGCTAGATAGTTTTCGGGCTTTTTCTCCCAGCGAATGAGTAAGCCCCGCCACCGAGAAAGCCAGGAAAACGTGCGCTCCACAACCCACCGACGCGCAGGATGTGTTTTCTGGCCCTGCTCATCCTTTTTCTCCTCGCCGATGCGGCGAATATGAGCCTGGAACCACGCTCGGTCAGCACTGTTTGGCTCGGTTCATTGTATGGCCCAGAGGCCATTACTTCGTATCATCGCCTTTGTCCAGGCACAGGTGCTGCGGGCTCTGCTCCGTCGGCACGGGATGTTCTACGACGATAGCATCCAGCGTCGTTGCCAGCAACAAATGATCATTGACATTGGCTCCTGCGATGCACAGTCGAGTCGCTGCCGCACTCTCGGGGCAGATGGTTCCACTGGCACCCTGTCCGCGCTCGGTAGATCATGCCGTCTAAGCATCTCCGAGGGTCTGCACGGGGACGGCCCATCGGCGAAGGCGGGTCGAGTTCGGTCAGCAGCGGCAGGAACAACTTCTCCCAGAGCGCATCGGGGTCTTGCCAGATCGTGGGCAATGGGTCACGCGATGTTGCCTGATTTTCGGGCGCATCTAGATTTTCAGGGTGGCTCATGCCACCAGTATCGGCAACTCACGACTTTTGGGATAGACTGTTAGAACCTATTTCAAAACTGCTTAAATCGTTGATTTTGCTTCTGTTAAAAGTGTCAAAAACCGCGTTTCGAAATAGATTCTTAGGAGCGGCCTTTTGTGTTATTTAAGACGATGAGTGACTAATATCACTCATCACTTCCGCTTTGTTTACAGCAGAGATTTGATAGCCTCAACTATCGTGTCGGCATCAGTCCGGTCAGTTTGTGCTCTTTGGGAGAGACATCGGTGCATAGAGCAATCCGTGCCGGCGTTTCCTAGCCCCATGCATTTGAACTCGACGATCCAACTTCCTCTCAACAATTTCTCGCAGGGTAGAGGCACCCTGCTTTGGTCCTTTAAGGCGAACACTTACCGTTTTGAGCATGGCATCCGACACTTCATCCGCGCAGCCTTTAAGGAGCGCAAGGTTAATGATGGCCTGACCGATCCGTCGCTCCATCCGCTTAAACCGTTTCTTCACGCGTGGATAGTTACGGCGATGAAGATGAGGGTACTCAGGAATACTTATTCTTTTCCTGTCATAATCTTCCTGCTTCTTTTGTTGAGGTGATTTACGCCGACACTTATCAAACTCCATTTGCTGGCTCCTCCTCCCCATTCATTTTGACCACGACGTTACAGAAACTGACAAAAACCGCGCCTTAAAGACCAGGCGCGGTTTTTTGTCTTAGTTACAGCAGGGATTTGACACCTTCGACGATGGCGTCAGCATCTATCTTGGCAGCATGCATCAGTTCGGCGGGCTTGCCGGAGCCGGGCATATGCTGGACTGCCAGCTTGACGACGGTGGGGGCATGGTCGCCAACACCGACAAACGCGTCAAGAACAGCGTCGCCGATCCCGCCTTCGAACCAGTGATCTTCGACCACCAGCAGTTTGCCACCGGTGTCCTGAGCGGCCCGGTGCAGGGTCTCTTTATCGATGGGCTTGACGGAGTAGACGTCGATGACCCGGATCGTGATGCCTTCGGATTTGAGCCGCTCATAGGCTTTGAGCGCTTCGTGCAGCGTGATACCTGCGCCGATGACAGCCACTTGATCGGTGTCTGAGTGCTTGACCAGCTTGGAGCCGCCGACTTGGTAGGTCTCATCAGGGCCGTACAGGATCGGTGTCTTTTCGCGCGTTGTTCGGATATACGAGATGCCGGGCAGATCCGCCATGATATTGACCAAATGCGCGGTCTGGTTCGGGTCGCTCGGGTAGAAAACCGTGCTGCCGAAGACGGCCCGCATCATCGCCAAATCTTCCAGCGCCATCTGCGAAGGTCCGTCCTCGCCGATAGAAACGCCTGCATGGGAGCCGCTGAGGCTGATTGTGGCGTTGGAGATCGCCGCCATGCGGATCTGGTCAAATGCCCGGCTGAAGAACGCTGCAAAGGTCGAAGAGAATGTCCGGTGGCCCCTAACAGCCAGACCGACCGCCGCCGACACTAGCATCTGCTCGGCGATGTACATCTCGAAGAAGCGGTCCGGGAACGTGTGGTTGAACTCGTCGGCATAGGTCGAGTTTGAGACTTCACCGTCCAGCACAACGACGTCGGACCGGAATGCGCCGAGTGCCGTGATCGAATCGCCGTAGGCTTTGCGGGTGGCTTCCTTGGTTCCCATTTCGTAGACCGGCAGCTTCAGCGGCTGGGTCGGTGGCTGGACTGCCGCTGCGACCGCTTCCGGCTTTTCGACATCGACAATGATATGGCGCTCGCCGCCAAGTTCCGCAATCGCATCTTTGGCCTGGTCGGCGTTCAGCGCTTTGCCGTGCCAGCCTTCTTTGTTGGCGAGGAACGAGACACCGTGGCCTTTTTCAGTCTTGGCAATGATCCAGACCGGCTTGTCCGTGACAGTCAGCGCTTCGGCATAAGCCTTGTCGATGGCGTCTAAATCGTGGCCGTCGATCTCAATCGCGTGTGCGCCGAACGCAGCGGCACGAGCGGCATACACAGCGCTGTTCCAGCCAAGATCCGTTTCGCCGCGCTGTCCGAGTCGGTTCATGTCCAGAATGGCGACGATATTGTTCAGCTTATAATGGCTGGCCTTATCGACCGATTCCCAGATGGAGCCTTCCGCCACTTCGCTGTCGCCCAGCACGACCCAGACTTTAAAGGGCAGCTTGCTGAGATACTTGCCATCCAGCGCCATGCCGACCCCGTTTGGCAGGCCCTGCCCGAGCGACCCAGTCGCGACATCCGTGTAAGGCGTTACATGCGGGTTCGGATGGCCTTCGAGCCGGCTGCCGAACTGGCGCAGGGTCAGAAATTCTTCGTCGCTGATCGCCCCGGCTGCTTTGAACATCGAGTAGAGCAGCGGGCAGGCATGGCCCTTGCTGAAGATCAGATGATCGTTGTTCGGCGACTTCCAGTTCGCCCAGTCATACCGTAAATACTTGCCCAGCAGCACGGCCATGAGGTCTGCCGCCGACATTGAAGAAGTCGGATGCCCCGACCCCGCCGCCGTCGTACACCGAATGCTGTCTACCCGAAGCTGCGCCGCGAGTTCCTTCAAGTCCACTTCCGCCATATGTGTTTCTCCTACGGTGATGCTCACAGGCATCGATTAATTCCAGTGTTACCCATTCGACTTTATTATAAACGAAACACGGAGGCTAAGTCAATGAAGCACCGTGGGTATGAAACCCACAGCAGTGAAAAGCAGATCTTGACCCCTCTTGACAGTACATAGCTTTCCTATGTATAATAACTGTATGAAGACGCCAACAAACGCCAGTTCAGCACAGGATCACCTTAAAGGCGGTCTCGCTCTGCTTATCCTTGCAACTCTGCGCGACAGCCCCGCGCATGGCTATGGCCTGGCTCGGACTATCGAGCAGCGCACGGAAAACGCCCTGCAATTGCGCGAAGGTACGCTTTACCCGGCCCTGCACGGCTTAGAGCGTGACGGCCTCATTGTCAGTGCCTGGGAAATGCCTGAAAATGGACGCGAGCGCAAAGTCTACACGCTGACACAGAGCGGCGAGAAGAAGCTGGAAGAACAGAGCCTCGGCTGGCAGGAGTTCGTAGTCGCTGTCGGGCGTGTCTTGACGCCCGACAATCCCAAGTCTCAGCCCGCGGGGACATAGTTTTGTTGAAGGAGTAAGCCATGAGTGTCGTGAGTGAAGCCCAAGCCAGCCAAGCAGAATCAGTCCCGCCCCCAGTGGAGAAGCAGTCCGGGGCGCTGAAGCGGTTTGGGTTCCGCCTGCTGTTCGCTTACGTCCTATTTTATCTGCTGCCGCCTTTCATGCCGGGGTCGTGGGACTGGCTAGTGACGTGGGCAGGGCAAGATGTCTTCCATACCGAAGTGGCGACAGAGTTCACCAGCAGCGGGGACACTTCCTATCAGTATGTGCTGGAGGCCTGCCGCGCCGCGCTGGCTCTGGCAACAGCGCTGATTTGGACCCCATTTGACCGCGGGCGAAAAGCGGACGTGCGCCTCGGTGAGTGGCTGCGGGTGGCCGTGCGATTTGCTTTAGCGATGCAGATGCTAGTGTACGGGATCATGAAGGTCGTTCCCACGCAGTTCTCCACGCCAGGCTTGATGGCACTGGCGGAGCCGCTAGGGAGTCATTCACCGATGGGCCTGCTGTGGGCATTCATGGGAACGTCCACGGTCTATACGATCTTCGCTGGGTTTGTTGAAGTTATGGGCGGCCTGCTGCTGCTGTCGCGGCGGACAACGCTGCTGGGCGCCCTGGTGTCAATCGTTGCAATGGGCAACGTCGTCGCCTTGAACTTTTGCTACGATGTGCCGGTGAAGCTGTTTTCGTCGCATCTGCTTTTGCTGGCCGCGCTGCTGACCGCGCCGGATGTGGGCCGGCTGGCCGACATCTTTCTCCTGAACCGTCCTGTCCTGCCTGCCGTTCTGCGCCCGCATTCTGTCCGGCGCTGGGTCAACTGGACTTTGCTCGGCGTCAAAACCCTGGCGTTCACCGCTCTCATCGGCTCTACAATACTGGGAGACATCAACACTCGCAAGTCGTTTGCGTCCGCAGCCCCCAAGCCGCCGCTGTACGGCATTTGGAACGCCGACGAACCAGCTCAAACAGGCCTGCCGGAAGCCGACCGCTGGCGGCAGGTTGCCGTGGAGTTCCCCGGCATCATCGGTGTCACTACCGCAGACGGCACGTTCCAATATTACCGGGCATCCGTCGATCAAGCGCATCAGACTTGGACACTCACCAGCAATCGCCGTAAAGGCTGGTCGTCTCGCTTGACGTATACTCAGATTAGGCCCGGTCAGATCATGCTTCGCGGGACATTTGGCAGCCATCTGCTTCAAGCCACGCTGACGCAGATGCCGGACACTAGGCCGCCGCTCCTGTCTCGCGGCTTTCACTGGATCAGCCCAGTTCCGTTCAACCGCTAATGCTCACACGCAGCGAAAGAAAAACAATATTATGAACCCTAAGATTGATTGCCTGTTGGAAGCCTACCTCGACCAAGTCCTAGCCCCACTGACACGCAGTTTGTCATCGTTCCATCGCGACGAGCTGCGGCGTGAGCTGCGGGCACATTTGTGGGAGCGCATTGACGCTTATCGTGAACTAGAACACTCTGAAGAAGAGGCCGTGACCGAAGCCTTACAGCAGTTCGGCGGGGCGGAAGACTTTGCCCGGCAGTGGCGGCAGGAATGGCTAACGGTAAGCCGGGTTGGAGCAGGCCGGGAGATCGCGGCAGCCACTTGGCCCGCGCTGCGTTTGTGCGTCCCGCTGCTGGTAGGAGCCTGGGCGACAGGGCGACTGCTGGGTTCTGTTGTCGTTAATGCTCTGCCCAGCGCTTATTTTTCGGCAATTCTGATTGCCTACAGCGATGCGTTCTGGTGGACAATCTGCGGCAGCTTTTTTTGCTTATCCTTGGGGGCGGGATTAGCTCAAGGCCGGTCCGCACCACGCCGAAGTAGAATAGGTATGTTTGCGGCGCTGAGTATTGTCGTTGTCGCGGGCAGTGGGCTAGACTGGGTTTCCACGAAAACCGGCCTAGACCGGACACTACTCGGCGGACTGTTCACCTCCCTGCCACTGATGGCAGCCGCCTGGCTTCCCACAGCCTGCCTTTCCGCCGCGCTGACGGGATGGGGAATGCGGCGGTCAAAGCTGCGTCGCCTTGCGTGAGGCTTGCTTCTGGATGATCTGGTCCACAGCCCACGCGGCGTGTTCGCGGACGAGCGGCTCTGGGTCGGCCTCGGCGGCACGGGTCAGCGCGGGCAGGGCGCGGGAGTCGCCAAGATTACCCAAAGCGACGCAGACATTGCGTAGTAATCCGCGCCGCTTGGTGCGCTTGATCGGGCTGTTCTTGAATTTGAGGCGGAAGGCTTCGTCGTCGAGGGCCAGCAGCTCTAATAAATCGGGGGCAGTCAGGTCGGCGCGGGGCTGAACGGCGGGGTCTGTGGATTGGACGGCGAACTTGTTCCAGGGGCAGGCGGCCAGGCAGTCGTCGCAGCCGTAGATGCGGGTGCCGATGAGCGGGCGCAGGTCTTCGGGAATGCTGCCTTTGAGCTCAATGGTCAGGTAGGAGATGCACCGGCGGGCATCAAGCTCATAGGGCGCGGTGATGGCTCCCGTCGGGCAGGCGGGAAGGCAGCGGGTGCAGGTACCGCAGTGAGTCGTCTCAGGCGTATCGGCAGGGAGCGCAATGTCCAAGATGATCTCGCCGAGAAAGAACCAGTTGCCTAAGTTTCGCGAGATGAGATTTGTGTGCTTACCGATCCAGCCGAGGCCCGCCCGCATGGCAAGGTCACGCTCGGTGATCGGGCCGGTATCGCAGTAGACTTTGCCGTTCGCGCTTGGGCTGAGTGCCTTGATAAAGGCCAGCAGAGATTCCAAGCGCTGCCAGAGCGTTTCGTGATAATCGTCGAAGCGGGCATACCGGGCGACGGTGCCTTGGACCCCCACCCCCGGCGCACGCGCCGACCCCTCCCCCGTGCCGGGAGAGGGGTTAGGATCACGAGTAGGACATTCTGTCTCACGTCTTACCCCTCTCCCGCTTGCGGGGGAGGGGTCGGCGCGTGCGCCGGGGGTGGGGGTCTTTCCCTCTTCCGGCGAATAATTGAGCGCCACGCAGACGACACTTTTGGCTCCGGGCAGGACCTGTTCCAGATCGCCGCGCTTCGGTTCCTGACGGTTCAAGTACAGCATTTCCCCGGCACAGCCTTCGGCCAGCCACTGGATGTACTGACGGTGATGGGGGGGCGGGTCTGCCGACGTGATGCCGCACAGGGCAAATCCAAGACGCGCCGCTTCCGCCTTGATCTGCTCGGCGAGGGAGCTCATGCCGCGCCGCTCCAGGCAAAACGCAGAATACGGTGGTTCATTGTATCGGAAACATAGAGGTCGCCCCAGGAGATGCGGCCCGGCTGAGGCCTATCAAAAGGCGGTCCGACTGCCAGGCCACCGGGACGGAGCAGGGAACCAAGAGAGCGGCCTATCTTTTCAACAGTCGCGATCACCGGAAGACCGTCCATCAGTGACAGGCACTGAAGACGGCCCCTAGTCTCGCCGGTCAGCGGGTCCGGCTCACCGGCATCGGCGACATATAATAGACCGGCAGGGTCCAGAGCCAGGGCCCGGGGCTGATGCAGAGAAACCTGCGGCGCGGCTGAACGAGAGCGTCGGGATTGAGAGCCGCCGATCTGCTGGTCCATCCGGCCTAGAGGATCGAAACGAACCAGGCGCTGGGCAAAGGTCTCGGCAGCATAAAGCGCACCGCCCTGGTCTGCGGCCACTGCCTGCGGGCTGCTGAGGCCGGGACCCTGACCGGGCGCTCCCAGGGTATTTAAAAACCGGCCTTCCTGGCTGAAACGCTGGATACGGCTGTTCCCGGTGTCGGCAACATAGATGTCGCCGCTGTGCGGCGCGACTGCAATTGCGGTCGGCCCTTGAAACTCGCCGTCGTCCCGGCCTGATCTGCCGAACACGAGGGTCAAAACGCCCTCGCGCGTGAACTTCTGCACCCGGCAGTTACCCTGCTCCACGACGTAAAACGAGCCGTCTTCATCAGTCGCCACGCCCTGCGGCGACAGGAACTGCGCCCGCCCGCTGCCACGCCCGCCGATGGCGGAAACGCCGCCGTCGGGCGTGATCCGCTTCACCCGATGGGAGTAGGAATCCGCGACAAATAGGACTCCTTCGGGATCTACGGCGATGCCCGTCGGATACTGAAATTGATCGACATTCGTGCCGCGCTCTCCCAGCACTTCGACGATCCGAAACCGGTTCGGCACCTGGGTGGACTGACCGGCCATCGAAGAGAGCGTGATCATGCCCTCGTCTTCATCCACATACTTCTGGAACCCGCGCGGGTCCGGCATCCGCACCTGCGCCAGTGTCGTGCCATCCGGCAGGAGCAGTCCCGAGCCGATCTCACGCTGCACGGGTTCTGACCCTGCCTGCCGCACCGAGGCGTCGGCAGGCGGCTTTTCTTCGTCGCCGAACTCCAAAAATTGAAAACGATCAGAACTCATAACTGACTCTATTATAGCCATTTAAAGACACATTCGTGCATGGTTACGACTAAACAAGAAAGCCATAGGTTGAAGCCCATGGTTTCTTAACTATAAGCAGTTTGGGCAGGAAGCATCGGGACATTGGGCGAATAGGAAACCATGACACACTATGGTTTTAACTTTCTTTGGATGTATGTCTCGGATGATGGACGGCAGCCGAGACCGCCGGATGAAAAGGCGCTGGACTTTATGGCGGAAACGGGGTTCAACTTCGTGCGGCTGCCCGCGAACTACCGGACCTGGACCAGAGACTTTGACTACTTTCACCCTGACGAGGCCATTCTCAAGTATATCGACAGCTATCTGGAAGCCTGCCGGAGCCGGGGGTTCCAAATGAGCCTGAATCTGCACCGGGCACCGGGCTACTGCATCAATAACAATGACTTAGAAAAGCACAATCTGTGGCTGGACCCGATTGCTCAGGACGCGTTTGTGTTCCAATGGGAGATGTTTGCCCGGCGCTACCTCGGAGTGCCCAGCGAGTTCCTCAGCTTTGATCTTGTGAATGAACCGCCCAATATCGGGCAGTATGGGCTGACCCGGGAGAGCCATGCGGCGCTTGTCCGGCGCGTTGTCGGCGCGATCCGGGCAATTGATCCGGCGCGTGAGATCGTGATCGATGGACTTGGCGGCGGGCATCTGGCGATGCCGGAACTCGCGGACTTAGGCGTGATCCACAGCGGGCGCGGCTACCAGCCGATGCCGGTCAGCCATTATAAAGCGTCCTGGTGGAGCGGGCATACGACCGCGCCGGAGCCGCTGTATCCGGGAGTTGTGTGGGACGGCAAAGTCTGGAACCGAGACACATTGCGTGAGTTTTATCAGCCCTGGCGAGATGTCGAAGCAGCGGGGGCAAGTGTCCATATCGGAGAATGCGGCTGCTACAACAAGACCCCGAACGACATCGCCCTGCGCTGGCTGGGTGACTTGTTTGGATTGTACAAAGAGTTCGGCTGGGGTTTTGCCCTCTGGAACTTCGCCGGGGACTTCGGGATCATCGAGCATGGGCGTCCCGGCGCACAGTATGAGACTCTGCATGGCTACCAGGTAGACCGTGCCCTGCTGGATATTCTTCTAAATAACCGAGCTTCCTAACGTCGATATTACAAGAGGCTGACAACCGTGGGCGTGAAGTTGAGAGGATCACGCCCTTCCTCCCTATGCCAGCGCCTGAGATTGGCTTGAATCTCTTCCCTCTCGGCAGCATCTGCCGCCAGTTCGTCGGGAGTCACCTGCGGCGGCGCAAGCTGGGCCACAATGCTATGCAGAACCGTCTCAATACTGATGCTACGTGCGTCGGCAAGTGAAGTCAAAATAGTGATTTCTTCCGCGTTCAGGTCTAAAGTAACAGTCATCTCAATATCACCTGTGTTTCATTTTACAGCGCCTTCAGACCAACCCCAGAACAGCATGTTCATCGTTCAAAGATAGGCGGTTCCACTAGCTGCTTGATGTCCGCCAAATGGCTTAACATTGCTTCACGCTGGTCAGATCCCAAGTCACGGCGTCGCAATTCTGCTTCAAGCGCCGTGATTTTTTCCTGATAAGAATGGAGGAAGCCGCGCAAGTCATTTAGCCGTTGTCGATCCAGCCGAATAATCCTGACAGTGAATCTACCTATAGAGGTTTTCGCAGTTATTGTACCATTGGCGTGAGTGTTCCAGTGATCGTCATGATCTTCAATACATGGGTCTAAAAATCGAAGGCCTTCAGCGTATTCAGCAGCGCTCGGCCAAGAATTGCCTTTTTCCAGATTGCATTGTCCACAGGTCCAATACAGGTTACTGTAATCGTTTTTGAGGTGAGTAAAATCCTGATTTCTCGCGTTCAACGGGCGAAAATGGTCAATCTCACCACCGTCCCCCTGTAGGAAATAGAACTCATGCGTCAGACAGTAGGCGCAACGGTACTTGAAATCAGGACGCAGATAAATCTCTCGATATGCGCGATAATCGCTGAGCAATGGTACATCAGTAGAACGGTGAAATATCATAACGCCGGTTCTGCTAAAGGCAGGCTTCGAAGTATCGTCAGCATCTCATCGAGTTTGCTGCCGGTTTCGGTCAGACGCTGAGACATTGCCTGTGCCGCTGGGCTGCTCCTATCTCTCTGGTCTAGGGCCTGTGTCACTTGGCGAAGGCGGGCAAGATGCGGGTCAGAAAGAGTGCCTTTCAGTTCCAAAACGACAAGCTGCCGGTATTCATCCCGCAGTTCTTCTTCTGACGCTTCATCCACAAGAGCTTCTGAAAGAAGCGCGGCAGCCAGAGTATCCGCATCCTCGCCGGTACGTGCTGCCTTCCGGCGTAACCGAGTTTCAATTTGCGGGGCTAGTGTGATGGTCATTGCCTTGTCTCCTTTCGCGATTATACCTCGTCACTCCAATCTCTCAAATCAGACTGCACTCTTTGAGGCTAACAAAATGGTAGCAGACGCCAGATACTATTTGATCGCTGATCGCGATCAGCGATCATAAATAGGTATGATGATGTCATGATACTCAAGCCTCAAGATGTCGTGATACTTCTGGCGATTGCTCTGTCTCCTGATAAAGACAGTACGAACCGATCCCTGGCTGCGGACCTGTTCATGAGCACGTCTGAAATCTCAGGAGGAATCAACCGGCTGAGGTCCGCGCGGCTTCTACGCAAAGACATAAAAAAACCGGTAAAGCGAGCAATGGAAGAATTTTTAGTCTGCGGGGTCAAATACTCTTTTCCACCGGATCGGGGAGGTCAGACACGCGGTTTGCCGACTGCATATGCGGCTCCCCCTTTATCACATTTGATCGTTCAGCCGGATTCCGACCCTCCGGTATGGCCCGATCCGTTAGGGACGGTACGAGGGTACAGCTTCTCACCGCTTTATAAAACAGTTCCGCAGGCAGCGAGGGGAAACTCTCTTCTTTATGAGATGCTTGCACTCGTCGATGCACTCCGTGACGGCAGACCGCGCGAAGAGGAAGCAGCAAAGCAGGAACTAAAGAAACGGCTCCAGTCTTTATGAAAGCGATGCAGCAGAATAGCCAAGCACAGCTTGTGAAAGCCGCCTGGCTTCTTCATCCCCTCCAGGAAAACTTTGTGTTTCTTGGGGGGTTAGCAATGGGACTCTTGATCTCTGACCCAGCGGCTCCTGATGTGCGTTCAACCGACGACGTCGATGTATTCGTGGAAGTCGCTTCGTGTGCAAAGTATAGTCAGATCTAAGAACGCCTGCGTACTAACGGATTTATTCAGCCGAGAGAGGAAAAAAGCGTTATCTGCCGCTGGGTGAAAGAAGGTGTCAAAATCGACATCATGCCGGTGGATCAGGCCATTCTGAACTTCGGCAACCGCTGGTACGGTCATGCAATGGAAAGCGCACAGACAGTTTCGCTTCTCGAAGATATTTCGATCAATTTGATCTCTGCACCGTGTTTCTTGACAACTAAAATCGAGGCCTTTCAAAGCGACACACGCGGTACTTTCTTAACAAGCAGAGATATGGATGACATCGTAGGAATTCTTGATGGCCGCCTTGAGATCGTCTCGGAAACACAGGCCGCTCAGCAGGAAGTGCGCTTTTTTCTTGCGGAGACGTTTCAGAAGTATCTGCAGGATGATGACTTTCTGGAAGCGCTGGACGCGCTGCTTTATCCTGATGCGGCGAGCCAGGCACGCCGACCAATCATTCTTTCACGAATGGCGCAAATCGTGGAGCAATCCAAGCTGACCATCTAAATCAAGCCGCGCTCTTTGAGGCTGACAAAGGTGCCGTCGCCGAGCACGATGTGGTCGAGCAGGTCAATGCCCATGATCTCGCCGGATTGGACGAGGCGCTTGGTGACGGCGACATCTTCAGCGCTGGGAGTAGGATCGCCGGAGGGGTGGTTGTGCGCGACGATGATCGCAGCGGCGGAGGCGATCACTGCATCTTTGTAGACTTCGCGTGGGTGGACAATCGAGGATGAGAGATCGCCTACGGAAACGGTTTTTATCGCGAGTACCTGATTCTTAGTATTCAGCAAAAGACTCATGAGATGCTCTTTTTTCTGAAACCGCAAATCTGGCATAAGAAGATTAGAGACATCGCGTGGGCCGCCGATGCTGGGGCGGCCTTCTTCGGAAAAGAGTGTCAAGCGGTTGCCGAACTCGATGGCGGCTTTGATCTGAGAGGCTTTGGCCGCGCCCAGCCCCTTGACTCCGGCTAATTGCTCTAAAGAGGCCGTGGCGACTCCTTTGATGCTGCCGAACTCGGCCAGCAGAAACTCGCCGAGGGAAACAGCGCTGCGCTGGGCATTGCCGGTCTGGATCAGAATGGCGATCAGTTCTGCGGTGGTCAGCGCCTGAGCGCCGTAGGCGTGAAGACGCTCACGCGGGCGCTCATCTGAGGGAAGGTCTTTGATGGCAGGGCTGTAACGGTCGCGCACGACCAGTGCGGTTTCGGGATCAGGGGGAGTTTTCGGCTTGCGCCGGGTTGCCTGAGCGGCAGCGGGCGGTTCCGGGGGAGGCTCGTTCTCGGGCATCCAGAGACGCGGCTCGGCCCGGGTGGTGAGAGTTTCCGTGGCAGGAGGGCCATCGTCCGTGACGGCTGAAATAGACATAGTGTTTATTGAAGCGAGAGAAGAACCGGCACTGGAAGGGCCGGTCTACTGTTGAGTAAAAGTCGAAGCGACTGAGGATTAGCCTCAATCAGTCAATTCCGTAGTCGCCGCGACTTTCATTCAAGAGTAGACCGGCAAGGCCAGTGCCGGTGCATATGACGATTATCGGCTAGAACGTGAAGATGCCGGCAACTTCCAGCGTGTTTTCGTCTTTCTTGGAAGGGCCCGAGTCAAGAGTATCACTGCCTGAATAAAACGCATCGACGTTGTTATGGTCATGGCGATACTCGAAGCGGGTCGTGAAGTTGGTTGTCGGCTTCAGCTCATAAGTCGCCGTGAACTCGTAAGGCTTCGTTGTAAACGCATCGGTGTGCTCTACTACCGTATCGCGAGCGCTGATGCCTTCATCGACCGGGGTAACAACTGTTGTGTCAAAGCCGTCGAGCTTCGACTGATAGCCGGAGAAACGCAGGGCAACGGCAGTCTTTGGTGTCAATGCCTGGCGGTAGTAGACGGCGTAACCGTTCTGGGTCGTCTTCGGAGCGCCGTCGGGCTTGAACTGAAGGTACTCATAATCCAGGCCGATGAGCTGATTGGCGTTGATGTTATAGGTGAAGTTGTTATCGTTCAGCGTGATTTTTGTTTCCGGGCCGGTCAAGTCCACCGTGCCGCCATAGTTCTGCTTGCCTAAGCCAAGCTCGGAGATCAGAGTAAACTTGCCTTTAGGATCGGTGTAGTTGAGCTGACCGATGTAGCCGGGGCGCTTGCTGTCGTTCTGGACACCCATTGTCGGCGTATTGTAGACGCCATTGACCAGGTAGAACGTCGCCGTCAGCGCGGCTAGGCCGGGAACGGGGGTGTAGATCCGCAGGCCGGCATGGTAGACCGGAAGCAGGTTATAGGCATCCGAACGAGACTCGTTATAATCGGCGTTCGCTTCAGTCACTTCGTAGCCGAACGGTGTATAAAACTTACCGAAGTCGATGCCGGAGCCATCGGCTCCAAACGCATAAGTCGCGTAAAGCTGCTGGACATTCTTGAACCGGGCTTCTCCGAGACCACGGCTCGCACCCTGGAAGTCGTCATGGTTGAGATCGGCAGCATCCCCGGTCATAAATGTGGCTTTGTAGCCAAAGCTTTTCGGGGGTGCCACTTGAAACACGTTCAGCTCGGCGAGGTCAAGAGTCGGCGAGTTGTGACGCTCGTCGTAGTAAGTGTGACCGCCACCTGCCGTGATGTTTTTCGGGTTCGCGAGATTGAACAGATAGTAGCCATCGATTACACCGCTGTATTGCAGCTTGTAGTTCGGGGGCGTCGGCGCAGGAGCAGCAACGGGAGCCGCCGGTGCATTCGCAGTTCCGGGCGGTGCCGGGGCAGCGGCAGGCTGGTTCGGCGCGGGAACAGTGGTGCCGGGCGCAGGTGCGGGCTTTGTCGCCGGGCCGGGAGGAGCCGCAGGCACTGCAGCAGCAGGCGGAGCGTCCTGAGCCGAAGCGGACAAACCGCCGAAGGCAGCCAGGCCGACCCCGAGGGCGAAGGCAGTTTTCAGCGAAAGGCCGTCTGAAAGCGAGCGATGGATAAGTAAGCGGTACATGATGGGTCGCAAAGTGTGCATTCCTCCTGGTGTGTTTCGTGGTCTTGCATGTGTTTGATCTTACGTGCTATTGCGTTCGATCTTATGTGTCTATCAGGCAATCATAATGTTACCAGATAATTTTACCAGACCATGCCATTAAAAAGCAAGCAGGCCCAATCTTGATGAAATCTTTATAAAAACAGCGCAGGCGGGATTACATTCCAATCTCACTGGCCGTGATGATGGCACGTGCGATTTCGTGCGCGGGTTTTTGCAGGGTCTGGCTCTGAGCCTGAATGCGGTAGAACGCTTCCCGCTC
>JBPBQB010000085.1:0-21632 GCA_050954545.1 Janthinobacterium lividum
CCAACATATGGCTGACTACGCCTTACCACAGTCAGGTTAGCTTGATGCAGCCGCTGAACCTTATTTTGATGCCGTATGTTCAGGCCAATGAGATTTGGCGCTGCCCTTCCGACAGCGGCTATACCCAGCTTGATATCAGCGCTTATAATGGCACCACAATCCCAATGGATGCGACACCGACTGCCTACCAAAAATATGGGACTTCTTACCTCTATCGCACAGAAATCGCCCTGCTCCACACGACTTATGGCTCTTTGATTGCGTATGACCAGGCCGGTACAGCCCACGAAAATGCCGAAGTGAACGTCCTGATGGACGGCAACGGCTCCTGGCATGGCGGCTATTTCGTCAATCAGAAACGCTACAACGAGCTGATGGGTGACGGCCATGTCGTCAACCAAAATATCGCTCAGTACGGTCAGACCTGGCTTCTCCAGCTCAAGCACTCATAGCTATCTTATAAGCATAAACAACTTATGCCTTTCGACAAAACTGAAGCAGGGGACTCAGTCCTCTCTGTCGAACTTAACGCGCGTATGGCATCTAAATCAAAAGCGGCCCACGTGAGCCCCGAGAGTGAAAAGTCTAGCGGGCGGGGTGGGGAGGGCGCGACAGGGCTAGTGACGTTTATCGTCGGTGTCCTGCTGGCGGCGTACTTGTTCTGGACTAACCCGGACGCGAAATCTCCCGAAGCGTATTGGTATATCAACACGGCGCTTTGCCTGTGGGTGCCGCTGGTGACGATCCTGCTGTTTCTGAAACAGGAGCCGAGCCAGTTCGGCATGACACGCGGCGACCGGCGGCTGGGACTGAAATGGACATTGATTGCCTGGATCGGCATGGTGCTTGTCCTCGCTGTGGTAGTCAGCCTGCCATCTTTGCGGGGCCAGTTTCAAAGCCAGTACCTCTATGGGCGGCTTAGCCAGCCGCTTTCCGGGGTCGGACCGGTCTTCTTCATGCAGCATGTCAATCTCAAAGCCCTGCTTTATTATGAGCTGGCGATGGGGTTTTATATGTTCTGCTGGGAGTTCTTCTTTCGTGGGTTCCTGCTGTTCGGACTGCAAAAAAGCTGGCTGGGAACCTGGGGGGCCGTGATCGTTCAGGCACTGCTGTTCGCGCTTTTGCACTGGTCCTACATTCCGGGAGCGTCCAAGCCGCCGGTAGAGGTGCTGAGTGCATTGCCGGGCGGCTTGATCTTGGGTGTACTTGCGCTCAAAACAAGATCGTTCCTCTACGGGTTTTTGGCGCACTGGGCGATTTCCCTGACTTTGGACTTAATTCTGCTGGCCCCGTTTATCTTTCACCGTTTTGGGTAATAACAACATAGCCCCCGACTTAGCCAGCCAAGCTTTTTGCTTTTCAGTCGTTTTACCAGGAGACAGGTCATTTATGGAGACTTTGCGGATCGAAACCAGTTTACGGCACCACGATGATGTTCCTGTGCTGGATGTCGTCGGTGAGATCGATATTTACACCACGCCGCAATTCAAGGAAGCCGTCAGCGCAGCCATCGACGAGAACAAGCCTGCCATTGTCATCAACATGACCCAGGTAACTTACATGGATAGCAGCGGCTTCGGCACTCTGCTTTCCGCTACCAAACGGCTGCGACCACTCGACGGTGCCCTATACCTCTCCGGCTGCAATGAAGCTATTCAGCGTATGCTCCAGATCACTCGTTTGAACACGATCTTCGGAGTCTATGGCACAGAAGACGAGGCAGTTGCCGCCGCCAAGTCTGACGCTTCCAAAACACCTTCAGCCGAGGCGGCCCCGGCCTAGCTTCATAGTCCCGGCGGCGGCGATTATCGCCGCCGCCGTTCCCAGCGCAAGGCATAGCGCATACAATCCAACCCGAAACGCAGTCGGCTCGTATTGCATCTCGACCGCGCTGCTGGATTGTCCGGCATCGAGTGTGACTGTGCGAAAGATGTCCGGCCCCCTAGTTACTGATATGGGTTTTCCCGCCGCGTATGCATTCCAGCCTGGATACCACTGATCGGCGACAATAATCTGGCGGGACTCTGAGCCATCAGGCAGCTTGATTGCAAGCCGTGTCGGTGCGCTATTGAAAGCCGCCAATCCTATCCCCGCCACCGTTCGCACTCGCGGCAGCGCTTTTGTGTCTTCATACACATAAGCCGTGCTATCTTGATACACTGGCGTCAGTCCCGGCAGCGGATGGAGAGACACAGCAAAGCGTGCTCCTGCTTCCCGTGCCTGCGGTGACCCAAACCCATAAGTAAAAACCATGTTCCCGTTTTCCGGCGGGGCAGGGGAGCCGCTGTCCATCGCGGAGGCAAACTGCAAGTACTGACCTGTCAGAAGCGAGTCGTAGCCCTGTGTATCGTCCAGGCCATAAACCATCGCCGAGTTCGGCGGCAGGATGGCAGGCGGCGGGCTGTAATATCCCCCTTGCTTATTGATCGGCATGATTCGGCCTTCTGTTTTGTGCTGCTGCAAGAAGGCAATCAAGGGTGTCACGGGATACACGGCCTGCGGTGCAGACGTCCGATTAAAGCCGTAGCCTGCTGCCAGCAGATCAACCGCCGTTAGTACAACCAGGGCACCGCCCAATCTGGACGCCGTGAAACTGCCTTGCCGCCAAAACCAGAAAGCAGCAGCGGCTCCGAACAGAACCCCAACCGGCAGCCGCCAGAGGTCACTTTCCCCGGTAAGTTTCGCCGAAAGTGTCCCCGCTGGTGCCCTATGGTTTATCCAGAGGATGGCAAAAATGCAGATCAAAGCTGCTGATGCGCCGAATGCGAGAGCCGCATTCCGAAGCAGATGAAGGTCATAGCGCTTCAGCAGCGCATCAGTGCCGATAGCGGCGAGAACCGGCAGGCAGAACGACCAGAGAACAAGAATGCGGCCCGGCGAGCCTGTTTGGCTGAACCCTGGTATGCCGAAGAACAGCACCGCATCCAGTGCTGTCCCAAGGGCCAGCAGCAGACTAACCAGAGCCGCAATCGAAAAGAAACGGGTAGCTGTCTGAGTGCGCCACGTAGATAGGAGGCCGACTACAGCCAGCAGCAAGGGCAGGACACCAACATAACAGGCGTATTCGAGATACGCACCAGGGCCGCCATTCGTGTCTACTCCCCAGTAAGTGCCCCGGGTCGGGCTGCCGAAAAAGCCCGGCGCGAAGAGCGTGATCAAGTTGACCGGCGGCACGGCCAGACGGACATAGATGATGTAAGCCGCCCAGTTGACCGTGCTCCCCGCCCGGTGAGACATCCGAGCCAATTCGACAGACGGCAGAATCTGCGGCGCGGCCAGCCCGAATGCCAGGGCCAGGGCCAGCACTGCTGCTCCTAGCAGCGGCTTCCAGTGCAATTTAGCACGCGACAGAACGCGAAACACGGCATAAGCAGTAATCAGGCCAAAGCAGTAGAACGCGATCTGCAAGTGACCCGCCAGCAGCATCATGCCCAGAACGAGGCCAAGCCCCGCTGCCCGCAATGCAGTCGGGCGCTCAGCAGCTTTGTCGACAAGCAGAAGCGCAAGCGGCAGCCAGGCAGAGACGCACAGGAACGTCGGCAGGAACAGCCAGGCGACTTGCCAGTGGCAAAGCTGCCACGTAACCGCGCCCAGCAGTGCCGCAGGACGTGCCAGCGCCATAGTCCTTGAACGCAGGAACCCATACATAAAGCTGCCGGTGAGAAACAGATGCAGCAGGACACTGACCCCAAAAGCGTGGGCGACGGGAAAGATACAGAAAAGAAGATTGAGTGGGTAAAAGACCGCTGATTGGGAGTTTGCGACGAATGGGGTACCGCAGAACTGATGCGGATTCCAAAGAGGCAGATAGCCCAACTTCAGTGTTTGTGCGGTGAACAGCCGCCAGGGATAGAACTCTGCCATGCCGTCCCACTGAAGCGGGATCCAGGGAACAGTCGACTTGGGATCGGCAGTGCGCCAGGGAGCGATGTCTTTAAGAAGATCGGCGGGCAGGAAGACATCGCTGCCGAATACGACCGGCCAGAGCAGCAGGCACGGCAGAGCTGCAAGAAATAAGAACGGCAAAAGGCGTCGTATCACAGAAGCTGAGCCGTGAGTCATTGCAGGTAAGTCAGGTTGCGGCGTGCCACATCGTTGCCGCGGTCCTGCTCCAAAACGCGGGCGAACTCGGCTTTGGCTTCCTCATACCGGCCCAGCATGGTGTAAGTCAGCGCCAGGTCGTTTCGTGCCAGGACGCTGCCGGGGGCAAGAACAGCCGCACGCTCCAAAGCCAGAAGCGACTCATCGAAAGACCCGATAAAGCCAAGAACCAAACCCATTTGATGATACGCTTCCGGGTGATCAGGGTGCTCATCAAGCAGGGACTGAAACTCGGCGGTTGCCTCTTCATAGCGGCCTTCCAGCTTGTGCGCGATCCCGCGCTCAAGCCGCTCCTCCTGTATTCCCATGCTCTCAACTCTCTCTACTGCACTTTGCAAGCAAAATCTATTATTCGAACTTCGAGCCTAGAACCAGGCGGACACCACGGGCCCAGGCATCTGCCGCCATTCGCGATTTGCTTTCCGGCTGGACTTCGCCTAGTCTCAGCAGCCCCTGACTGGTACTAATCGTTATACCACTCGCGTCGATATTTTCAATCGTTCCCGGTTGACTTGCAGTTAATTCCAGCACTTCCGTGCGCCAGACTTTCAGCCGCTTACCCTGAAAAAACGTATATGCACCGGGCTTCGGGGTCACGCCCCGTACCAAATTGTGCAGCTCAAGGGCAGGCCATGTCCAGTCCAGCGCTCCGATTTCCGGCGGCAGCGAAGGAGCAAGGGTGACCAGAGAAGAATCCTGCGGAATTCGCGGGCAGTCGCCCAGACGTATCGCTTCCAAAGTCTGCATCAGCAGGTCGGCCCCAATCTCAGCCAGCTTTGCTTCCAGATCGCCCAGATTGTCGACTGTCTCTAAATCGATGGAGGCTTGCTGCAAAATGTCGCCGGTATCCAGGCCGGCGTCCATCATCATGGTCGTGACTCCGGTTTCGTGGTCGCCAGCCATCAGTGAATACTGCATCGGAGCCGCGCCGCGCCAGCGAGGCAGCAGAGAGCCGTGGACATTGATGCAGCCGAGGGGCGGGATGTCAAGCATTCGCTGGGGAATGATCTGACCGAACGCGGCAACGACAATAATCTCGGGGGCAAGGTCACGAACCGTCTGGACAAACTCTTTTGCCCGAACTTTTTCCGGCTGGAACAGCGGCAAATCCATTGCCGCTGCAGCCGCTTTGACCGGGGACACCGACAGCCGTCCGCCACGTCCCTGCGGTCGATCCGGCTGGGTCACAACGGCAAGAACCTCGTGCTCAGCGGACTCAAAAAGCCGTTTCAGACCCGGAACAGCAAACAGTGATGTCCCAATAAACAAAAGACGCATAGGAAGTCTACTCTCGTGTCTGCGGCCCGGCGCCTTCTTCTTCTTCGAGATCGAGTTCGTCCGATGTCACATAATGGAGCGATGCCGGATCGGCGTGGTCAATAAACAAGATGCCATCCAAATGGTCGTTCTCGTGCTGGATGACCCGTGCTGTCAGACCATCGCCGCGAATGCGAATAGGCTTGCCATACTGGTCAGTCCCCTTGACAACCACTTCTTCCGCCCGTGCGACGTCCCCCTGTAAGCCGGGGATCGACAGGCAGCCTTCAACACCGATCTGCTCCCCTTTGCGGCCCAAGATCTTAGGATTAATGATCGCCTGGAAACCGTCGCCTGAGTCATACACAAAAATCCGCTGCAGGATGCCGAGCTGCGGTGCGGCCAGCCCGACACCGTTTGCGGCCCGCATGATCTTTTCCATCTGCGCGACCAGCTCCACGACATCTTCATTGATGTTCAATACTGGCTTGGACTTCTGACGCAGGACATTCACCCCGGCGGCTTCGTCAAACTTGACAATCGGATCATCGCGCCGAATCAGGTCGGCCAGCCTCCCCGCGGCTTTCGCCATTCCGTTTTCTCCCCCATCGTTCATTGCCAAATAGTATAGCACAAATCAGCGCCTGGTAAATTCGTTGACATATTCTGCCTAGACAGGTATCATAGTTTCAGAAATCAGAAAATGCAGCTTTTCAGAAATCAGAACGGAGAAACTTATGACTGTAGTAACAGTAGAACTTGCTCAGCGAGGCCAGCTCACGATCCCGAAGCCGATGCGCGATCAGTATGGGCTTGGTGACGGGCACAAAATGACTATTCTTGACATCGGCGGCGTGTTTCTGGTAAGCCCTCGCCAGATCAGTGTAGACGCTCCGGCGGATGCTCTGCGTGATGGCCTTTTGGCTTCAGGAGCTACGCTGGAGGGAATGCTGGCTGATTTGCGTCAGCGGCGTGAGGCTGATGGAGCAAAATAAGCCACGAGTGTTTTGGGATAGCAGTGGAATCATCACCGCAGTCTTTTCGAGTAAACCGCACTCGGATGCTCGCCAGATCTTGCAGCTAGGCAATCTTGGCTTCGTAGACATGAGATATTGCCGCGATGTGGTAAGGGACGTGCAATTTGTCGTCAGCAAATACCGCCCTGAACTGATACCGGAGCTTGCTCTGACGCTGGATCAGGCAAACTTTTCTGGTGAGTCTGCGGAGCCTGCTAAGGAAACAATTGATGTTTGTTTTGAGATGACTTCCTATCGTCCTGATGCTCGTGTCCTGGCCTGCGCGGTCGAATGCGACGCAGACATATTCGTGACGACTGATAAGCAGCATTTTCTTGGTAATCCTTTGATCGGCCCACCCAACACCCGCTGCCGAGTGATGACGCCACGGGAGGCGCTTGAGTGGACTCAAGAGGAAATGCGCCGCCGAGCTCAGGAAAATGGGTGAAACACGAGCGCCAAACGGGTTCTACTGCCGAATCAAAGCATGGTCAAAGGATCGATGTCGAGAGTCATGCCGGAGCGTTCGCTTGGTGTCATTTGAGCTATTCCAGTTCTTAGAAGTGTCAAAAGCTCAGGTTTGGAAGGGGCACGGAGGGCCAGGTGCCATCGGTACCGTCCGCGCAGACGCGAAAGCGGGCAGGCGACGGGGCCCAAAAGCTGGATCGGCGATTCGGGTTTTAAAACGGCTCTCAAAATGTTGGTGAGGCGGTAAGAGCGTTTTCGGGCTTCATCCTCGGATTCATCGGTGAATACGATGTTCGCCATCTGCGAAAAGGGCGGATAACTGAGCTCCTGACGCTGAGCGATGGCGGATTCATAGAAGCCTAAGTAGTCGTGCCTGGCCGCAAACTGGATACTTTCGTGCTCCGGTGAAAACGTCTGGACAATGACCGTGCCGGGGATCTTGCCGCGTCCTGCCCGGCCCGCCACTTGAGTCAGAAGCTGAAATGTCCGCTCGGGTGCCCGGAAGTCCGGGATATTCAATGCCATGTCCGCGCTGACCACCCCGACCAGCGTCACATTCGGGAAGTCGAGGCCTTTCGCAACCATCTGGGTGCCAATCAAGATGTCCGCTTCGTGGCGCTTGAATGACCGCAGGGTCTCGGCATGTGCTCCTTTGCGGGACATCGTATCCCGGTCCATTCGCAGTGTGCGAGCTGCCGGAAACTGCTGATGCACGGCGTCTTCTACTTTCTCCGTGCCCAAACCGAACGGGCGCAGGCGCAGGCCCTGACATTTTGGGCAGCAATCCGGCGCACGCTGCTTATAGTCACAGTGATGACACTGTAAATAGCGTCCTGCATGGTGGTAGGTCAAAGAAACATCGCAGTTCGGACAGTGGAACGTAAACCCGCAGTCTCGGCAAAGCAGGAACGACGCGAACCCGCGCCGGTTCAGAAACAAGATGGCTTGTTCACGCCGCGCCAAGCAGTCTGCCAGTGACTGGGCCAGATCTGCGCCGAAGACCGAGCGCGGGGGCGGCTCAGACTTCGTTTCGCCTTTCTTGAGAATTGGGGTAGGGGGCGGCTTCATTTCCTCCCGCAGATCGATCACCGACACGGGCGGCAGGGGGCGGTTATCGATGCGCTCGGGAAGCGAGACCAAATCATACTCGCCGATCTGCGCTTTGTAATAGCTTTCGAGAGACGGCGTCGCGCTGCCGAGCACCACGACAGCACCGGTCTGGCTTGCCCGGAACTGGGCGGCATCGCGGGCATGGTAACGCGGCGACGAATCCTGCTTATAGGAGCCGTCATGCTCTTCGTCCAAAATAATCAAGCCGAGATCCGGAACCGGGGCGAAGACCGCCGAGCGAGCGCCGACCACGACCCGCGCCTCGCCTGACTGGATACGCCGCCACTCGTCATGCCGTTCGCCAAGCGACAGGGCCGAATGCAGGACAGCGACTTCGTCCGCACCGAACCGAGCTTTGAACAAGTCCAGAACTTGCGCGGTCAGGCCGATCTCCGGTAGTAAAATCAATGCCGTTCGGCCCGAAGCCAGCGTCTGGGCGACGGCATCCAAATAGACTTCCGTCTTGCCGGAGCCTGTGACCCCAAGCAGCAGCATCGTCCTGCCGTCTCGGGCGAGGATATGACGACCGATCTGCGCTGCTGCCTGAGCCTGGGCATCGGTCAGCGGCGGAGCGTTTCCGGCCACGAAGCCGAAGAACTGGAAGGGATCGCGGCGCATGGGAACTTCCGTGTAATTTGCCAGCCCCTTTTCCGCTAGAGCTTTCGCTGCCGCGCCTGCGCTGGCTCCGACTGCAAGGCCCGACATCGGCATCTTTGCGGCTTTGCTTTCACTCTCCGCCGCCATCAGTGCCCGGAGCAGCTTCGCCTGCCGGGCCGCGCCGGAGCGTTCCAGGCGGCCTGCTTCCTCAGCGGCAACGTCCGGCGAAATCGCAAGGCGCAGCAGCCGGGCCATCTTGCGCCGGGCGGGCGGCTGCCTGACCGACCGCTCCTCGGTCACAATGCCTTTTTTACGCAGCTCCAGCAGTGCCGGGCCGGGCTTCGTTAAGCCTAATGCCTTTGCCAGCTTTCCCGGCTCAGACGTCCCGCCAAGCGCCGCCAGCGCCGCCGCAAGGTCGCGCTGAGATGCGGCCCGAGAGCCTGCCAGTCGGTCATCCCAATCTTCCGCCAAAGTGAGCGTTGTTTTGATCTGCGACGACATCACATCCGGCACGATCAGCCGCAGCGCATCCCGCCAGTCACACAGCGTCTGCTCCGTCACCCACAGCGCTAAATCCCGCAGGCCTTCATCAAAAGTCGGCGCGTTCTCAATCTTCGCCGTGACCGGCTTGATCTTCGCCGCCATGTCGACAGGGCAGTCATCTTTGAGGCCGACGATGTATCCCGCCGCTGTTTGAGCGCCGAATGGAACCAGCACGGCCTCACCGACTGCAAGCGTGAGGGTAGGGGGGATAGCGTAGGTCAGCGGCTGAGGCAGGCCGGCGACTTCGATTTGAACAACAATATCAGCGTACTTGGGAGCGCACATGGGAGTCTATTATACACTCTAAACAGGCAGAGTCAAAGCACAAAAAGGGGAAGCCATTTATGGCTTCCCCTTTGCTGAGATCGAAAATCAACTGACTCTGCGAATTAGATGGTGCTGAAAGTCGCTGCAAAGTTGGCACCGTTAGATGAGAGGGCGCCTGTACCTGCGGCAACGCCGGAGCCTGTTGCAGTCGTGCAGGCACCGCCCACAAGGCCTTGATCCTGACCGCAAGTGGAAGAATTGTTGGTAAAGCCTGGGGAGACTGCACTCGGTCGGAGATACTTCACATGGCCATCAGCCATCTCAAAATTCGAGCCATCAGTATGACGCGGCGAACCGAACTGAGTGTGGCCGGTACGTGGTGGGCTGCCCATACCAACGCTATTGCCAGGCCCAGTAACAAAGCTACTATTGTGGTTATTCAATTCGTATGACCAGCCGTCCGAATTGTCGCCGCCATCTACTTCTTCAGAGCCAAAAGTGCTGGCCGTTCCGTTGCCAGTTGTGGCGTTGCCGTCGGGATCATCACCAGGACTCGTCAGGTCAGCATACATACCCTGTACTTCCACCAAAGAGACGGTTGATGCTGGAGAGGTGATTGCGGCAAGACTACTCTGTGCATAGTTCGCATCCAGATTAACGCTCATAGAATAGGACACAGGGACAAAACTTGCCGTATTGCCCCCAATCGCCTGTGGGCTGCCTGGGTCGTCTGGACATTTGAAGACACCAGTGCTTTTTACATAGGGATAGATACGAGAGGCCCAGCCGGAGAGGCAGTTGTATTGTCCAAATACTCCCGCCGGGTATTTTTCATCAGCATCTTGAGTGTACTGAATCAGCGCGAGCCCGAGCTGCTTTTCATTTGACTGGCAAGAAGCCCGCCGAGCATTCTCGCGGACTTTCTGAAAGACCGGGAATAGAATTGCTGCGAGAATCGCGATAATTGCGATGACGACGAGCAGTTCAATAAGGGTAAAACCTTTACGTTTCATGTAATTCTTCCTTTTGCATTTCGAGATAGAGAGTAGTTCGTTTTCATGTTCTGTCAACCTGGCATTCTCACTAAGGACTGGTCGCCCGGCTTGCGGTATTTTGTGTCGTGCCATGCTGGAATGCCTGCGCAACGTTTGGATTGACATCAATCTGGTCTGTCCGCAACTGAGTACATTTGCGGAT
Source organism: Janthinobacterium lividum (assembly GCA_050954545.1). GTDB lineage: Bacteria > Armatimonadota > Armatimonadia > Armatimonadales > Capsulimonadaceae > JANXMY01. Next base: position 10,557 of record JBPBQB010000085.1, read on the forward strand.
CAAATCTCCTTCACTATCCTGGAATGGATCAAGCGGTGTAACCGGCTTTGCGTTGCTGTAAAGGCTCCACAGAGATTGGCCTCCGCCAGTCCACATGACTTTGTAGGTCCACATGGACGAAGAGATGTGTTTGTCCTTCAGGGCCTGGATAGCATTCGATAAAGTGCCGGCTGTTCCGTGCGGCTCCAGGCCATATTCGCCCACATAGTATGGGATCTGACGCCGATCCTGCTCTTTTTCATTGCTTGCAAGATAGTCGTTGAATGCTTTCTGCTGCTCTTCGGTCGTTTTCGCACTGAAGTCGTAATAATGGGTGCTGTAAGCGACGTTGGTCCAGCCTGACGGTGCCGGGAACGGCATCCATTGAACCCCGGTATACCCATCTTCGATGAAAATCAAATGCTTTGAGTCACCTGCCCGAATGGCACGATACAAACGGTCCTGCACGACATAAAGCGTATCCGAGTTGGGAGTCCCGGTCGGCTCATTCAGCATATCGTAGCCGGCAACAGTCGGATTGTTCTGATAACGCCGAGAGATCTGTGTCCAGATCGCCTCGGCCTGAGAGATGTTCGCTGGATCTTTAAAGAAAGAATTGACATCCGCCTGACCCGTATGTCCCTGATCGCTCTGGCTGCCCGGTGCCCCGTGCAGGTCCAGAATGACATAGATCTTGTGAGCGCCCGCCCAGGCGACTGCCTGATCGAGCCAGTGCAGCCCGCCGGGCTCATCGACGATACTCGCAAGAAACGGCAATCTGACACAATTGAAGCCCGCAGCCTGAATACGGGCAAAATCACTTTCGTTGATCCAGGCTTGACGGAACGCAGTCTGAACACGCGTTTTACCCGCCGCCCCAAACCGATCCGAAATCGTGCCCCACAAAGAAACATGGTCTTTGATCGGCTTAAACGCAGAGCCGGACGGCGGCGTTGTCACAAAAGGCTGCATCCACATTTCTTCGACAAGCCAGCCGCCCAGATTGATGCCTGTCAGGGTCACTGTATTGCCGGAAGAATCAACAATGTTTGTCCCCTGAGCATGCAGCATCGGCAAAACACTTCCTGTTGCTGCGGGCGCGGCAGAGCTTGCAGTCTGCGATCCGGTCAACAGCAGCAGTAAAAAGAATGCGATTTTCAAAGGGCGTGTCATAATAGAGTGCAAAACTGATTACCCGGTTAAGTGATATGACATCATGACACCAATTGCGAAAGTTGTCAATAGCCCAAGCCATTTTTTTGCAGGGAGTAATTTACACATCAGGGCGGATTTGACAATATCGCCCGAACCAACTATAATACTATCAAGATTGTTTGGATGCTTGCTTAACCGAATAAATTATTCGCCTGCTCAGTACCAAGAAAATGAGACACGATGCCTACTATCAAAGATATTGCCAGAGCGTGTAATGTTTCCACCGCGACAGTCTCCTATGTCATCAATGGGAAAAATACGCTGCTGCCGGAAACGCGTGAACGAGTCATGCAGAAGATGCGCGAGATGAACTATCATCCCAGCGCAGTCGCCCGAGGGCTGACCAACAAGCGCATGAACACGCTTGGCATCTTGTTCGATAATGTCGGCTCGGAGATCGCCATCTGGCACCCCTATACGTCGGGCATTTTGCAGGGAGTGGTAGCGGCTTCCGCCGAAGCCGGCTACAATGTCACGATCTTTACCGACCTCTGGCGCAGTGCCGAGGAGTCACTGCCGAAGCTGCGGGACCAGCGCACGGATGGCATCATCATTGTCGCTCCGCCGTCCGATACCGACATTCTGCCGAGCCTGCAATCGGCGGGGTCGAAAGTAGTGACTATCTCCTCGGAAAGCAGCCCGTTCGGCATGTCGTCGGTGGATGTCGACAATGCTGCCGGTATCCGCCTGGCAGTCCAGCACCTGCGGGCGTTAGGGCATCGGCGAATCGCATTCCTCAGCGGTCAGCTCAATATGTTCAGCGCGACAATCCGCCTCACGGCGTTCCATGCGGCGCTTGAAGCCGCGCATCTTCGCATTCCTCCAGAGTATATCGTAGCCTCTTCCTATGAAGACAGCGCCGTCGCTTACCGGCAGGCACAGCATCTGCTGTCATTGCCAGCTCCGCCGACAGCGATTGTGGCCGCTAATGACCAGATCGCCATTGCCACCCTGAGCGCGGCGCGTGACTTCGGCGTCTCCGTTCCTACCCAGCTTTCCCTGGTCGGGTTCGACGACATCCCTGACGCCGCAATGACTCAGCCTGGCCTGACCACTGTGAAGCAGCCGCTGAAAGAAGTCGGGGTCGCTGCCACTCGGCTGCTTCTGCGAATTCTTTCCGGCGAGTCTGCCCCCACCGAATCCTTGTTGATCGAGCCGATGCTGGTTATCCGAGGCACCACAGCCCCGCTGCCGTAACATCAAAATTCAGTCTGGGAATACGAGTCAATCATGCAGTCTCCGCCAACCGCATCCTCTTTGGTGATACCTACTGAAACGACCTGTGTTGCCCGTGTGACCGGTGCGTCGCCGCCCGGCGAAGAGCTGCCGAACCCGAACCAAACAGATCTCAAATATCAATTATATGGAACGGATCTTGGCATCCTGTGGGCGACTGCTGAACAGAAGGTCATGATCGCCTTTGGAGACAGCTATGGACGGAAATGGGGCGGTGCCGGCGCGGGGCCGATGTCGGCGGATTGGCGCAGCAATACACTCGCGCTCTCGGATGACACCGACCCCACCGCCGGCCTCAGTTTCACGACAATGATCCAGGATAAACCAGGCCATGCAGGCGATCTGATCCCCGCCCGCAGAGACAGTGACGAGCATACGGTCATTCCCACTGCCGGTATAGCGGTCGGTACCCGCAGTTATCTCTATTTCATGTCGGTGCGTCAATGGGGCGCTCCCAACTTTTGGCGAACCAACCTGGCCGGGCTTGCCTACTCCGATGACAACGGCAAAACCTGGGTCCGGTCCGAGAAGGCGGTTTGGAAGAACTCGCCTCAGTGGGACGATCCCTTCCAGCAGGGCGCTTTTGCCAAAAGTGGGGGTTTTGTTTACCTGTTCGGCACTCCAAATGGCCGCCAGGGAGACATCTTTCTTGCCCGTGTCCCCCAGGCAAAAGTTCTTGAAAAAGCCGCCTACCAGTATTGGGACGGGCAGAAGTGGCAGGCTAATGAACTGTCTGCTGTGGCAGTTGCCAAAGGTCCTGCCGGTGAGCTGTCGGTAGCCTACAATTCATTTTTTCACCGCTGGCTCATGGTCGCCCTCGATGCCGACCAAAAAGCACTTGTCCTGCGGGATGCTGCCGCTCTGACCGGCCCCTGGTCCACCCCCACAATTTTAGTGACAAGCGCTGATTACCCCGGCCTCTACGGCGGCTATATCGACCCGCTTCACAACGACGGCAAAGACCTTTACTTCACACTCTCTCAGTGGCAGCCTTACAATGTCTTCTGGATGCACTCAGTTCTAAAACTCAGCAGGAAATCCGCTCCCTCCCGGTGAACCTGGAGCTACCGAGGGAAACATATTTATGGAGCGCATCATTCGCATTCTTACCACTGGCAAAGCTCTCAGCGTGATTGACCAGGCGATTATCGACGCAATCCAAGGCGGCAGCCGTGTGCTGGTCAAAGCCGGCAGCCTGTTGGTCAACTTCCCCGAAAACAATCTAGTAGATAAGCTGGAAAGTGAAAACCGCGCAGTCGCAGGCTGGGCAGAGGGACTGTCTCAGGAACACGGCCTAGTCTGGCAGCGCGTAGGGCTAGACGTGTTGTTTGTCCGAGCGACGGCCTGATTGATGACTGCCGATTATGACGAACATCAAAGTATTTGACTATATTGAAGCACTTGATGCGTTTCTTGTGACATCGGAGTTCATAGCTGTTTCTGAGCGGCTCGGCCTTGCGGAGTGGACACCAGTTGTTTGGATCGGTAGGCTCTTTTTTCTGGACAACGACTATGGGGAGCACTGGTTCGACAACTGGGATGAAAGAGAAGCACTGGAAATCCGTGCTGCGGAACTCGGTATTGACGGTTATGATCTCATGATAGTCGTGCCATCGCGTTTTCAAGATGGGAAAGATGGTCCCTGCAATACAGATACCATGCGAAAGGTGTTTTGGACAGATGTTCTGAAGTCTTTGACCCTAAGCTATGAGTTGATGTTTGAGCAAGCGCGTTACAACAATCAACCGATGAAAGACTTGAAAGAACGGCTTCCAAATTTTCCTGAACTATACCTCCTGGATTTAGAAGAGCGGATATCTGAGTTGAGAGCCTCCTGCGTTTGACAAACTCATGCTTGCCCGGCTATACTGAGCTTACTCTTTAGTATGGAGAAGCAACGTGGCATTAGAACAAACAAACAATTCCCATGACAGCGAAATCTGGAAGAAGCGGCATACGGCGTCGCATGTGATGGCGCAGGCGGTCGTCCAGATGTTTCCGGACGCTCGCCTCGCAATCGGCCCGCCGATTGAAGACGGCTTTTATTACGACTTCGAGCTGCCCCGGTCTCTGACACCAGGAGATTTAGCAGAGATCGAGTCGCGGATGAAAAAGATCCGCAAACTCGACTATCCCCTGACCCGCAGTGAAATGCCGCGTGAAGAAGCGATGGCATATGAAGAAACGCGCGGTCAGAACTACAAAGCTGAACTGATCCACGATCTGCCGGAAGGCGAGACGATCTCGTTTTACACTCAGCATGACTTCACGGACCTTTGCCGTGGGCCTCATGTCGAAAGCACGGGCCAGATCGGCGTCTTCAAGATCGACCGGCTTGCGGGCGCGTACTGGCGCGGCGACGAAAAACGGGCCCAGCTTCAGCGTATCTACGGCGTTTTATTCGAGACGCAGGAAGAGCTTGATGCGTACTATGTCCGGCTGGAAGAGGCCAAAAAGCGTGACCACCGGGTTCTTGGCAAGCAGCTTGGCTTGTTCGCGTTCAGTGAAGACATCGGCCCCGGCATCCCCATGTTCCTGCCGAAAGGCGAGATCATTCGGCACACGATGGAGACCTACGTCCGGGACTTGCAGACCCGCTACGGCTACCAGCATGTCTGGACCGGGCATCTCGTCAAAGAAGAGCTGTACCGTAAATCAGGACACTTAGACAACTACGGCGATAAAGTCGCCGGCGGCATGTTCCCGCCGATCATCGAGCCCAATGGTGAGCGTCTGCGCTTGAAGCCGATGAACTGCCCGTCACATATGACTTTGTTCAATACGCAGATGCATTCGTACCGCGATTTGCCCCTGCGCTACGCCGAGTTTGCGACCCTGTACCGGTACGAGAAAAGCGGCGAACTAAACGGGCTGACCCGTGTCCGGTCACTCACGCAGGACGACTGTCATATCTTCTGCACCCCGGAGCAGATCGAGAGCGAGTTCACGCTGGCCTTGAAGCTGATCCGCGAAACTCTGGAGCGATACGGGTTCACAGACTATTATGTACGATTGTCGCTGCGGGATTACGATCCTGAAAGCAAGTATGTCAAAGATGATGACCGCTGGAACATGGCCGAAGATGCTCTGCGTTCTGCGCTGGATGCCAACGCCGTCGACTATGTCGAAGCACGCGGCGAAGCGGCCTTTTATGGCCCGAAAGCGGACTTCCTGACCCGCGATGTGCTTGGCCGGGAATGGCAGATTTCGACCATCCAGGTCGACTTCATCCAGCCTGCTCGTTTGGGCTGCTCTTATATCGGCGAAGACAGTCAGCCTCACACGCCTGTTGTCCTGCACCGGGCCGTTACGGGTTCTACCGAGCGGTTTTTAGGCATCTTGATCGAGCAGTACGCAGGCGCATTCCCCACCTGGCTTGCTCCGGTACAGGCAGTCGTGCTGCCGATTGCCGACCGGCACAAAGAGTATGCGGAGACGGTGAAGAAAACGCTAGTCGACGCCGGATTTCGGGTCGATGTCGACAGCCGCAACGAAAAAGTCGGCAAGAAAGTCGCCGAAGCGGAGACGCAGAAAGTCCCGTATATGCTGGTCGTCGGCGACCGGGATGCCGCCGCCGGGACAGTGTCCGCGCGTCAGCGCGGCGGCACCGATCTCGGCGCTCTCAGCCTTGACGATTTCTTAAACCGTCTGCGTCAAGAGACAAGTCCAGAGAAGCAGTAGGCTTCTCTAAAACTCAGAAATCAGCGGGCAGCGGTTCTCACAGACGTGAGGATCGCTGCTCTTTTGGTATGTTCTGCCGGTTCGAGACTGCTGATCAAGTCCCAGTAAACCTGTTCAGTACGGGAGACATGCTGGTCCCACGTATAGTTTCTCTGGACGTACTCGTGAAGGCGTTTTGGAGCCAGGGCCTGACGCCAGTCACCAAGCAGATAACCGGCAACAGCATCGGCGAGATCGTGCGAGGCGGGACTCCGCGCGATTAAACGCTGGTCAAGCGGTATCAGTATTTCTGGGGTTGCTCCGATGGGCGTCCCCACTACCGCAAGCCCGCAGGCAAGAGCTTCGGTGGTGACCAGGCCGAAGCCTTCCAGGGCAAGTGTCGGCATGACAAACAGATCGGCAGCCTGGTAATACGCAGCAAGCTTCTCCGATGGGATAAAGCCGATGAGCCGGACATGGGCGTCCAGCCTGAGTGTCGAAATAAGCGTTTGCAGCCGCGCTTCCTCCGGCCCCTGACCTCCGATCAACAGGCGAGTATTGGGGCAGCGGGCGATGACTTCCGGCATCGCTTGGATCAGCCTGTCTAGTCCCATCCGTGGTACAAGCCGACGAATAGAAAGAAGAATCTGTCCCTCCAATGGCAATCCAAGCTCTCGTCGCACTGCCGTTTTATCCGGCGCGGGATAAAATGCATTTGTATCCGCACCGCCCGGAATCGTCTTTACCCTCTGTTCTGAGACTCCATAACTGCCACTAGTCATGTTCTTAAAACACTGACTCAGTGTCAGAACTTTTGCACTGCTTTTCAGGCTCCCGCGCTCAATCTGCCGACGCAGACAGCGCTTGACACACGCTTTGATTGTCCAAGCTGTCCCGCACTGAGTATCCTCGATCCAGCCTTCTTCGTCCCAGGGACCATGAAATGTTCGAACGCGCGGAATAGAATTCGGCAAGGCGCGTAAAGGACCAAGACCGGCATAGGCAAAATGCGTGTGGGCCAGATCAAAGGACGTTTCGTGCATTAATTTTGCACAGGCTTCCTGCCCCTGGCGCACATACTCACCCGCTTTGCCCGCCCCCGCGTAGCGCACGATGCGGACACCATTCCGGGTCTCGTCCTCTGGGGCATCTGCATTTTGTCTGCCCACCAAAAAAGTGACCCGATGCCCGCGTTCTGTCAAGCCACGGGCCAACTCTCGCGCTGCCGTCCGTGACCCGCCGGGAAGATCTTCCGCCACGGCATCCGCGAGAAATAGAATGCGTAACTGTTCCGAGTCCATAAAATTGTTCCTCCGTGACGACTATATCGCTAATGCTTCCTTGCAGAAATAAACGGCCTCTCAAAGCACTGATAAAATATCCGCGCCGCGATGAGCGAAATCACGATACCAATCGCGAAAACGATAGGCGGATCGGAAAGATGGATCAAACGCGCCACCTGATTGACGGCGCGAAGCGTCAGCGTGTGCGTAAGATAAAGGCTGTAAGAAAACATTCCGATCCCGGAAAGCCATTTGATCGGGCGAAGCTGACTCAGCGCCAAATCCCAGCGGTACAAAACGACAAGCAAAATCGCAAATACCAAACAAACAAGGCACGAAGCCCGTGCCGGCTGCTGCATCGCGCCCAAAGTTCCATGATCTATGCCTGACAGAACCAGCATCTGGACTCCGATGACAGCAGCCCAGCCCCTGGACGACTTTTGATGCGAGTATGAAATCCAGTCGAAGGCCAGTACGCCCATTCCAAACTGAGGCCAGAGATCGAACGGGTCACCGCATCGGCTTGGAACGATAATCAAAAGCGTCAGGCAGGCCACGGTGAGGCCATGCAGGGCATTCAGGAAATTACGCTCCTTCTTGACCCAGTTTAACGTCAGCAGAAGCACGGAGGCAGCAATGAAATAAAAGGCGACTTCATAACAAAGCGACCAGGTGACATCCAGCAGCAAAGGCTGGTGAAGTAATAGCTGTGTCAGCGTCAGATTAGAAACATAGAACAGGACTGAGTGCTGGAAGAAGCCGATCTGCGTGAATATGTCGTCACGCAAATAGCCTTTGCTTGCCATCTTGGCCGCTGCCAGCATAAAGGTGGCTGTTCCCAGTAAAGCAAACCAGCAGGTCGGATAAATCCGCCGAAATCGTGCCAGAACAAATGCCCGAAACGGGAAAGCACTGCGACGCAAATTTGAAACAGCCGCGCCGGTGATGCAGTAGCCGCTGACGACAAAAAACAATTGGACACCAAGCCAGCCCCACAGACCGGCAGTGCAGCCAAGATGGTTTTCCATCTCTGGAAAGCGGTTCAAAACGCCTTTAGTCGCATGAAATCCGACCACGCTCAGGCCGGCAATTCCGCGCCACGCATCGAGCGTGAGATAAAGTGGATCGCTTCCGGCAGAAGCGGTCTCGGGCTTGCTGACTGGCTGTAAAGTGGAAAGGCTCATGGTTAGATCGGACGTGCCGGGCTTCCGATTACTGTCTGCCCAGATCCAACATCCCGAGTCACGACCGCTCCGGCTCCGATAGTGGCACCCTCTCCGACAGTCAAACTCTGGTTGCTGCGGGCCAAAATAATGGCTCCTGCCCCGATTGTCACGTTGTCGCCAATAGTAATCCGATGCGGCGACCCGATCCAGGTCTCCGCAGCCAGCGTGACTTGATGATAGAGGCGGACGTTTTTCCCAATCGTGACATTCGGATGGATCACGACCCCAAGTCCGTAATGCTCCAAGACAATATCGCTTTCAATGTCCGCTTCGCACGGCAGTATTGCGTTAAAGACCAAGAAGATCACTGTTTTGCACAGGCGCGGCAGGAAGGGAATACGGTTTCGGTAGGCTGCACGGCTGAACATCCAGAGTTGTACCGGTGTCATGTCATCCGCCTTTCGTGCCGAAGTCGCTCATCCGCATCTTCGAAAACATGCATCTGTTCGGATGCCACACGGTCCCAGGTGTAGGGCCGCGATGACCGGACTGCCGCTTCAGACATCGCCCTGCAGCGGGGACGGTCTGCCTGCAGCAAGCCGAGCAGCGACCGGAACGAAGCCGAAGCAGGCCGAGCAAAAAATCCATTGACGCCGTCTTCGATCAATTCTTCCGTGCCATTGATCGGCAGGGCGATCAGTGGTAATCCCGAAGCCGCCGCTTCCAAAGTGACTAGAGAAAATGCCTCGTATTGCGATGGGAAGATAAAGGCATCAGACGCCGCGTAGTAGTCTTGCGGGCATGGCGAACGCCCGGTAAAAATCACGTTTCGTGAAACTCCCGCCAGCGCGGCAGTGTGTGTGAACCGCTTGATGTCTCCCTGACCGACTACCACTAAAGTCGTGTCCGGCAGCCCTGCGATGGCCTCGATTGCACTTCGTAAACCTTTGCGATCCCAATCGCCGCCGACGAAGAGGGCTAAGAAATGACTCTCGGGCAGCCCCAACTGTCGACGCAGTTCAAGCTTGACTTCTGCATTTGCCGCCGGATGGAAAACACGATGGTCTACGGCATTTGGGATGACTACGATCTTGGCATCGGCAAGGCCATAATACTGCATCAATTCACGCTTGACGCCGCACGAGACAGCAATGACTCTCTTCAAACGAGCCGACGTGTAAGCATGGCGCTCTTGATCCGTGTAAACCTGCTGCGCCCAATTCTGATAGCGCCGACGCAGCAAATTCGTTCCTCCGCGCAGACCTCCTGAGCGATCTGTAAACGCTGCATGGCAGAATTGCGCCGTAATCACGTCGGCGTCTATCGCCGCCGCGCCAATCGAGTTCGTGATCGTGCAGGCTGTCTCTGTTTCCAGAGCGCGTACCTGGCGGCGAAAGCTTTCATGGCGTAAGATCGCGGGCCGAGAGATCGCCTTGATTGGAATATGCGTGACATTAGGTGCAGTTAGCTCACAGTCAGTAGAAAATGCCATGACTTTATGATGGACAGCAACCCGCTCGAAGACTTCTGCGGCTGCCCGTTCCATGCCTCCATGCCGATGGATCGCTGCTGCGATAATGCCGATTTTCATTCTGCCGCCTTTGGTAATGCTCTGATAGGCCGATCCTGAGCGCCGATCAAGAACCAGATCAGCATGGTCATGGCATAGAAGTCGCCGTACATCCAGTGGCCTAACCCCGAAAGCAGAATGCCGAAAACCGTCAGTGAAACAAAACTTCGGGTCCTGATCCACTGACGGACGGCAGACAGCAGTGCTATGACAATCACCAGGGAGTAAAGCAGTCCGCCGGGAATGCCGAGCGCGACAAACGAGTCGCCCCAATCGGATTCCGTGGTCAGCGAGCCCGTCCCGAATGTTCCTGCCGCAAGCGAAGTCGATCCCAGGCCATGTCCGAGCGGTGCCTTTAATCCTTCTATCACCCCGTTGAAAATCATGGTGGCATGACCAGGCGCGGAGGAATGGGCGGGGTCCAGAATGCCCGCAGTCTGATGTGCGACCAGTGCCTGTGTTTGGAGACCGAAGTCGATCTTCTGGGCTTCATGCATACTCCAGATCAGTCCGAAGCAGGCGAGAATTGCGGCCAGTACCGCGCGGGGAAGCCAAACTCTGATCGATTTTCCCTGAATTGCCCAGAGCGCAGTGCAGACAAAAATCGTGCTGACCACGGTGCCGCGACTGCTGAGGAAAAAGATAGCGACTGCCAGCAAAGGCATCGGCAGCAGGGCAGCTCGGTTTCCTTTAAGAACAGCCGCCCAGAGAACCGCGACACCCAGGGTAAGAAAAAGAGCATATTCCGGCATCAGCGTGAAGAACGAGAATGGACGTATATCTGAAACACGGTGGATGTCAACCCACATCTGCTCACTCGGCAGATAACCGAACCAGGTCTGATACAATCCGTACATTGCGCCCAAAATGGAGATCACGAGAGCGGCTCGGAGCAAGTTTAGAACAACCTCGGGCGTCCCCAATCGCCGCCCCGCGTAATACCAGAGCAGGGGAACCAGCATAAATA
>JBPBQB010000098.1:0-21338 GCA_050954545.1 Janthinobacterium lividum
GGCAAAGCCATCGCCAGCCGCAACGCCACCACCCACGGCGTCTTTGCACGAGACATTGTTCTGCCCAGCCTCGGCGAAGACCCCGACGGCTACCAGCAAGTCCAGGACGAACTGATCGCACATCTTCGCCCCGCCAACCTGCTCGAACGTCACTATGTCGAAAAGATCGCGGCGGCCTCGTGGCGGCTCCGGCGTCTGCACCGCTGGCAGGCACAGCTTTTCGAGGACGAGACCCTCACCGAAGACGCCCGGCTGGACAAACTCGACAAAGTCCTGCGCCATGAGACCGCCTTGCAGCGCCAGATCGATACGTCCGTGCGGATGCTTGCCAAAGACGTTCCGTTCCTCTACGCCCGCCGTGCCCGCACCCATGCGCTGGAGATGACCCAGATCTGTGAGCGCGAGTGCCTCGACGATGCCGAGATCGAGCAGGGGGTGTCGATGGAAGCGAGCAACCGTTTGTACCAGATCCGCAAGTCGACGACGCAGGTTGTCAACGAGCTTTCGGTGGCCGCTGTCGACACGGTTCCCAGAGACTTGGCTGCCGACAACAGCGAAAATTGCCAAAACGAACCTGCGGCCCCGAAGCCTTCCTATCGAACCCTGCCCCGCGAAGAGACGAACGTTGTGGAAGATGCCGACGACTCTGATGCCGACGACTCTTCGGCCCCTTCGCACTCCGACCGATGGGAGCACACGCCTCCCGACCAGCCCTTCCGAGTGGGAAGCTGCCGTCGGGGGTATCTGAACGGCGTGTGCTGCCGTCCCTCAGCCACGTAAATTGCCAATACGAACCCGACTAAGCGTTCTTTCTCAGCCCCGCGCCCTCCGGGTCTGCCAGTGCAGAAGCGGTGCTTATCGGCGTCCGCGCCGTGTAGCCGTGCGTTTCAACGCATGGTCACTTGACAGGAATATCGCATATCTGCGATAACAAACTATGCCGCAAGCAGGAAGGATCGTCATGATTGATTTAACTTCACAACACACAAGCAGCGCTGTTGAGATTATGGACTTAGAGTTTGGGGGTGACCCGAACTATCAGCAGATGCGTGCTCAGGAGCGCATCAAGTCTCAGGCGGCACAGGCAGTCTATGATGCCCGTATCTCTGCTGGCCTCACTCAAATCCAGCTTGCCCGGCTGGCAGGCACCACCCAATCCGTCATCTCTCGCTTGGAAGACGGTGACTATGATAAACATTCCCTCGCCATGCTGGAACGCATTGCCGCCGCTCTGAACCGCCGCGTTGAAGTCCGTTTTGTTCCTGCTTAGACGTTTCGCCGGAAGGTTTTCCCGTTCGCTGCGGTGATAATGGCTCGAACGGAACATGAGTAATTATCTGTATTGTCTGACCAAAAATGAAACTCAAGCCGGACAGAGTGGATGCTGCTTCGAGGAAGTTGCTGTTTGTCTACGATCTCCCAGAACTTGGCTTGTAGTCCTTGCAGGGCCAGCTTCAATGGTTTGAGTTGAGGAAGAGCCAGTGGATACGGGTCAGGATCAAGAAGTTCAATTTGAGCTTCAGTCACGTTCGCGAGTCGGCAGGCTTGCCCAAGATGAGGATGCAGCCAGCTTAAGGAACTTTGGGAGTGATGGGCGAGGTTGTGGGCGATACCCGAAAGTTCGTTTAAGGATGGCATTATGTATAATACCATCTCGCGGTGTTCTTGCAGGCAAGACAAATTGCCAAAACGAACCCGACTAATTCCTCTCCAACTCCGGGTCCCCCAAACTTGGGGCGGGGGGCTTCTCACGCATCTTGAACTGCAACAGTCGATATGGTACAATAGCTGTATCAGATTGCTGTCCCGTAAATCGACAATCAGTGCCGCTTTCACGCAACGAAAGAGTAACCCAAGTTATGGCAGACGAAAAGCAGACACCGTACCGGGTCAAAGTCCCGGATATCGACTATTGGCGCGGCAAGATCGGCTGCCAGACCGGGTGCCCGGTCAAAACAGACGCTAGGGGCTACGTCATCGCGATTGCCGAAGGACGCTACACCGATGCCTACGCCATCGCCCGCGCTCCGAACCCCTTTGCCTCCATGTGCGGACGCATCTGCGGCGCTCCCTGCGAAGTCAAATGCACGCGCGGCAACATCGGCACGGATACGTCCGGCCCCGTCGCCATCCGTGCCCTGAAACGGTTCGCGACCGAGCAATACGGCGTCGAAAACCTCCACAACCTGCACAAGTCGCTGGAATATTCCAACGCCCGAGGCTCAGCCTTCCCGACCGCCGATAAAGAAAAGATCGCGGTCGTTGGTGCCGGTGTCGCAGGCATGACCGCCGCACACGATCTGGCACGTCTTGGCTACCAAGTCACGGTCTTCGAAGAACTCGAAGTCCCCGGCGGACAGATGGCGACCGGCGTTCCTATCTACCGATTGTCTCGTGAGCTGATGAACCTGGAGATCGCGGCCATCTGCGAGCTGGGCGTCGACCTCAAGCTGGGCGTCTCTGTCGGCAAAGATGTCACCATCCCTGAGCTGCGCGAACAGGGCTACAAAGCCTTTATTATCGCGGCAGGCTACATGCAGGGACGGCCTTTGACCATCCCCGGCGCAGACAAAAAAGGTGTCCACATCGGCGTTAATCTTCTTCGAGAAGTCAATCTCGGCAAAGAATATCATGTCGGCGAGAAGTGCGTCGTCATCGGCGGCGGTAACGTCGCCATGGACGTCGTCCGGATGACTGTCCGCACCCCCGTCATCGCGGGTTTGTCTAACTTAGGCAAGCCGAAGAACTACGCCATGACCGATATTGCCCGGACACTGGCACTCACGGCAAAGTCCATCGACTGCATCTTCGGCGAGTCCCGCGCCCAGATGAACGCCGACGAATACGAGATCGAAGAAGCCGTACTGGAAGGCGTCAAGCTCTGGCCGCAGCGCCTGCCGATTGAGATTTTGGGCGATGACACCGTGACCGGCATCCAGACCAAAAAAGTCAAGTCGCTGATCGATGCTCAAGGCCGCTTCAACCCGCAGTACATCGACGGTAGTGAAGAAGTCTTTGAGTGCGACTCGGTCATCGTTTCCATCGGCCAGATGGTCAACTGGAACTTTGTGACCGGTATCGAAGACCTTAAGCGCACCCCGCGCGGCACCATCGAAGTGGACCCCGAGACGCTGCAATCGACAAGCCACCCGGATGTCTTCGCGGTCGGCGACATCGCCCTCGGCGCACGCCTCTTTATCGACGGCATCGCGTCCGCTCAGAAATGCGCGGTCGGTGTCGACGAGCATCTATCCGGCATCACCCAAAAGCTGGTCAAGCGCGGCTATATGCGGGCCCTGCCGATTGTCAATTACGAGATGCCGACTAAGTACGACAACTTCATCCGGCAGGAACCGCCGGAGCGCGAGATCACAAACCGCTCCAAGGGCTTTGATCTGATCGAATTTAATTACACGGAGAAGGCCGCTCGGGAACAAGGCATGCGCTGTTTGCGTTGTCATGTTAACGTGGTCTTCGATGCCGAGAAGTGTATTCTTTGCGGCCTGTGCATCAACATCTGTCCCGAGAGCATCCTGAAGATGGTTCCTGTGACCGATGTCACCGGCGACGAAGAAGTAGCACGGCTCATCGAAGCCAAATACGGAGTCCCGCAGGAAGACCTGCGTCCTGAAGACGGCACCATCATGCTGATGGACGGCACCAAGTGCATCCGCTGCGCCCTATGCGCCAAGATCTGTCCGATGGACTGCATCTCCATGGAAGCTTTCGAGTACGAAGAAGAGCTTGTTCCGGTCAGCACCCGCACCCGGACCTCAAGGCCCCCTGAGCCGTCTTTGATCGGTTACAAAGGCGTTGGGGTATAATAAGACAGCGATTGACCAGACCAGCGGGCTTTGAACCCGCCTAGAAGGAAACAAAAATGCCCGCAATTCTTGATCGGCCTACTACGGCCATCGAACCTATGATGGAAACCATGCCTGCCCCTCTGAGCCTGACCGATGCCGCCGCGGCGGAAGTCACTTCCTTGATCGCTCAGCAGGACCGCAGCGATCTCGCCCTCCGCGTTTACGTCGCAGGCGGCGGCTGCTCCGGCCTTCAGTACGGCATGGCCCTCGACGAGAACATCGAGCCGGGCGACGAGACCTTCGCCTTCGGTCCGATCACCCTGGTTGTCGACGCCACCAGCCTGCGCTACCTGACCGGCGCGGTTGTCGACTACATCCACACCGATATGGGCGGCGGCTTCAAGATCGAGAACCCGAACGCCACCAAGTCCTGCGGCTGCGGCTCCTCCTTCAGCGCCGGCGATGACGAAGCCTCCGGCCTCGACACCGCCGCCGGTGGCGGCTGCGGCTCCTGTGGCTGCCATTAGTTCTCAGACGCAATCAAGGGGCGGGCCAAACGGCCCGCCCCTTGATTTCTTTTGGAGGAAATAGATCATGCCGGAAACTTTAGAGCAGATCACTTCAGAGCAAACCGCATCGCGTCCGCTGCCTGATGATTACTGGGATGGCGAGATCGTCACTCAGGAAGACCCGCGCTTCGGGACCGTCTCCGCAAATATGCAGAGAGTAAGTGGGACGCCGTGCTTCGTCGGCACCCGCGTTCCTATTCGGAACCTTTGGGATTACCTGGAAGAAGGGCCAAGCATGGAGGAGTTTTTGGATAGCTTCCCAGGTGTCTCGATTGAACAAGCAAAAGCCGCGTTGCGCCTCGCTTGTAAGCTACTGTTGGATGGTCTGCCGCCGGATACCTGCCATCCGTGAAAATCCTGATGGATCACTGCCTTAACTGGCGGCTGAAACGACTTCTGCCTGGTCACATCGTTCAAGCCACGTTTGAGCTGGGCTGGGATACGTTTAGAAATGGGCGGCTGCTGACTCTTGCCGAAACACAGTTTGATGTGTTCCTGACTGTAGACAAGGGCATCAAATACCAGCAGAATTTTATTGGGCGTAACATTGCAGTCATCACTTTGCGCGGCAGGAACAACAGAATCGAGACTCACATCCCGCTCATGCCCCAGGTACTTGCTCTCCTGCCCATCGTCCAGCCAGGGCTGGTCTATTTTGTGGAAGCAAAACCTGAAGCCTCCGAGCCTGATTACTGATACTGCCGAACATGCTCCCACTGGATCGCTGACTGATACGCGATCTCTTCTACCTCACGCTCAATCCGAGCGTTCAGAACTGCGTTACTCCCTGTATCTTCCTGGATCAGAGTGAGATGGCAAGCTTATTTGATGGGATAGGTTTCCACTTGAGATCGCCGATCAGATTTTTCGGATGCCCCGGCAATGCGGATACCGTGAACACCCCCAAAACTGAGACCCAGAGTTTGGCCCGCGGCGGGCTTTCTTCAGTAACATAGATTGCCTGCAAATAGGACAAGCAGGGGCTGCGGACTCATTGCTTTGCCAAGCAAGTTGATCAAACGAGACATAGCGTTCCGCATCTACACGATTAGCTTGAGCGATAAAGGCAGAGCCATTGACGAGAAACAATTGTTTTCCTGCAGCCCAATCTTTTGCCTCTTGTGTAAACTCCCCGACGGTCACAAGGATAGCTCCGATAGCCTTCTCACTTACCATGACGCCAAACAACTCGCGAACTGGTTTTACTCCAACCTTATATACCTTCCAATGCTTACACTGCACCAGCACCCGTCCTCTATCAGAGTGCAGGACTAAATCGACGCCTCCATCGGGGTTTCTTCCACCTCTCTGTTCCACTCGGTAGCCGCCTTTACGATAGACATCTCCGACAATTTGTTCAAACTGCTGCCAATCCAGAGCATCGACATAAGCCTGTGTCACTTGTCGCGGTTCTGATTGCGATCCAGATGCTGAAGCCAATAAATCCTGAGATTGATAGGAACTGTCAGCCCTGTCAGGAAACCGCTGCGCGGCAAGTCGCACACTGCGTACAACAAAGAAAACAGCAATCGTCAGCGGAAAGGCGGAGAAGAAAACAAGGGCCGCCAGCCGAAGGTTGAAGATGAAGATAAGGGGGAGTAAAAACTGCATAAAAAAGTAGAAGGACGCGATTATTTCTCCTACTACTTTCCGCGGTGTCCGTACAATCAACCGATGAAGCAAACTATCTTTCCAGCCAGCCATTTCGATACCCCCCCCTATTTCATCAATTTTCACCTTTAATCCTTCTCCTGTTTATCTTTATTTTCTTCGTTTTTCTTCTCGTCTGTCTTCTCCGCCGCTGGAACGTCAAGCGTTACCGGCGGGAAATCCCTCACCCTGAATTGGTACGTGCCGCCGGTCGCGGGAAGACGGAATGCGAGGGCGATAGGTGCAGTCAGCGCACGGTCGTCTTTGCCGGGGACATAGGAGAAGGACCAGTTGGCACTTTCAGCAAGGGCTTTTTGACCGAGGACACTGACGGGAAGGCCAAGAGGACGTGTTGGGCGACCGGGCGGGACAATGCGGGTCAGCGAGAAGTCGGCAGGCTTGAGGGTCAGCGTTCGGCGGGTCTCAGTCGTGTCGTGCAGCACTAAGGCGATCTCGACATAGCGTAAGCCCTCTTCCGTGCGGCCTGCGTAGGTCTCCAAAATCGCTGTCGTGACAATCAGCTCCCAGCCATCAGACAGCAGCTTATCTCCCGTGCGATGGACCGTCCGCGCTCCCCCGTTCAGGTACTTGTCGAACCAGTTGAGGCAGCGGCGCAGCTCGTCCAAGCGGTGCTGAGGCTCACCGAAGCCGTGGCCTTCGCGCGGATAATGCACATACTCGGCAGTCTTGCCCAGCAGATGCAGCGCCTGATACATCTCCTGAGAATTGGCGATAAACGTGTTCGAATCACCCTCGCCATGCATCAGCAGCACCGGCGTCTGAATGTCTTTCAGATAGGTCGACGGGGACCGCTCGGCGTAAAGCTCCGGCTTATCCCAGGGATAGCCGCCCAGGTACTCAGTCTCCCAGCGCGGAGCCTGCGAATTCGAGAAGTCCGTTGCCAGGGAGAAGATACCGAACTGGGAGACAGCCGCCTGAAAGCGATTGGTCTTCCCGATCAGCCAATTGACAAGATAGCCCCCATAAGATGACCCGATTACGGCCAGCTTCTCAGGATCGGCAATGTTCTCCGCAATCGCTTGGTCGATGCCTGCTAGAATGTCGCTGACATCGCCCCCGCCTAAATCGTGACGGTTAGCCGTGCTGAACGCATTGCCGTAGCCTTCGCTGCCCCGGTAGTTCGGTGACAGCACGGCGTAGCCTTCAGCAGCCCAGACCTGTTGAGCGGTATACGGGCTGAGTGCCTGAACCGTCCGGCCATGAGGTCCCCCATGCAAGTTGACAATCATCGGCAGCTTTTGGCTGTCGTCGGAACCCGGCGGCAGCGTCAGCAGACCTTCGATTTCCAGGCCGTCGGGCGACTTCCAGGTGACCACCTGCGTCGGCGCAAGCGCGTAGCCGTCGGCCCAGTCCTGGTTCAGATCGGTCAGAGTTTCAGGCCGCTTTTTGCCTGGCCCAAGCCAGCACAACTCCGGCACATCGATGGTCGAGCTGGAAACATAGGCCACGCCGCCATTCGGAGCGACATGGTAATCGTGCAGATGCTCGTCGTTCTGGACCACTGCCGACCACACTGAACCATCCCAACGGAAGACGGCCGTCGTCGTGCCGACCGCTGCCAGGGCGTAGATATGGCCTTTGGCATCGACATACACCCCGTGCCATCCGATCAGGTCATACGGGAACTCGGCAGTCAAGTTGATCGGCTCGCTGCCCCCGGCGCTGGGAACGCTGTACAGATTGGGCTGGGAGTACGAAAGCTCCGGGTCGAGCGAGGCGATATAATACACGCTCAGACTATCGCGGCTCCAGACCGGGTGGAACTTGCCGCCGGGACCGTCTGCGATAGCATGAAGTGCGCTGCTTTCGATGTCTACGACCCAGACGTCGCTCTTATGGTAATCGTTGACTTCGCCGGTGTAGTTGGTCGTAAACGCCACCGATTTGCCGTCCGGCGACACGGAGATCTCCCCAAGACCAAAGTCGCCGGCATGGATTAGCTTCGGTTTCTTACTCTCCCGGTCGATGCGCCAGATCTGCTGCCGGAACTTTTCGAACCGCTCGACCACCGCATCGTCTTTGCGGTCTTTCTTGTCTTCGTTGTACTCTTCCAGCGGCTTCGGGCGCGGCTCCTGCGCGAGATAAACAATGCCCGACGAATCCGGCAGCCAGTCGTAATCGCCGATCCCTTCCGGCGCATCCGTCAGCTTTTCGGCTTCCCCGCCGAGACCGTCCATCGGCAGCAGCCAGACCTGCTCTTCCGGGTCGGCGTCGGCATCATAGTCAGTCCCGCCTTCGTCATCCCGGCTGCTTAAAAACGCCAGCCAGTTGCCGTCGGGCGACCAGCGCGGCTGGGTCTCACTCCCGCCCCCGCGCGTGATCTGCCTCGGCTCGGCCTCAGCGCCGATCTTCAGCACATAAAGATGCTGGACCACCCCGTTCTCGTCCCAATCCGTCTCGCTGACTCCATACGCCACACGCAGGCTGTCCGGCGCGACCTGCACTTCCCCCGGCATCTTCAGTTCCAGCAGGGCGCGGGGGGTAATCTTCTGCTTCCGTCTTTTTGCCATAGAGAGAGATTGTACCCGGAAGCCCTTCTGATTGGATTTCACCGGAATTCACAAACTCTGGGAACATTCTGCAAAACTTGGCGTCTGAGTGGCAGGAGAACAACGACTATGAAAACTTTCTTGGGTGCATCAGGTTTATTTCTGATGGCAAGCCTACTTCCTCTCGGAGCACAGGCAAAAACCGTCGACAAGACCGGTAAGCATGGGGGCACCGTCACCGGAACGTCTACCCAGAAAGGTAATCATCTGAGTGCGAGCGGCACAACCACCGGTGCGAAGGGCAAATCTGTTTCTGCAAGCGGAACCGCCACGGTGCTTCCGGGCACGGTCAGTGGTCAGGGCAGTGTCACCGGACCACGCGGCGGGACGACGACCGGCAGCGGCACTGCGACTTATGGCGGCGGGACTGTGACTGGTGCCGGCACGGCAACAGGCCCGAACGGCACCACAAAATCGGGGACAGTCTCAGCTACGCAAGGCTCTGCGACTATTTCAGGATCATCAGGCAAGACAAAGACATTTAAGCGAAGAGCTCACTAATCGCGCCTCTCTTCGACTCTGCCTGCTTTACGGATCCAGTGCCAGCCAGCGGTCATAATTGCGGCGCAGCAGGGCAGACGCCTGGGCAGCATTGGTGTCTGTACGGACATCGAAGCTGATCCAGGCGGATTGCGGAAAGATATGGTGAGGCCGTGCAGTTCGTGCTTCAACCACTTCGTCTCGGATCGACTTCGTGAACAAAATGTCCAGCAGTCCATGACCATGCAGGTGGCCGATCTCCCGCTGATTAACACGAAACTCGGTGCCGCCGAAGCGGTGGATATGCGCTGTCACGCCCGGCCAGGACAGGACTTCGGCCTCAAGCATGTGCATCGCCCGTGCCCTCTGGGGATGCCGCACCAGCGTATGTGCCAGCAAAAAACTGTCGAGTATCTGGGGCAGGACATACACACGGCGTATGGAAGAGAAATGTTGAGCAAGCCAGGGCAGTAACGGCATTTTAGAAGGCTTTATGAGAGGATCAACCGTAAATGAATCCCCGCCCTGAAGGGCAGGTCTGGCGGCGCGGACGCCAACCGGTCTGCGACCGGAAATGCCGACGGCATATAGCTTTCCTGTTCTTCCGCACACCGTGCGGTTGGCGCTTCGCCTCCAGACCTGCCCTTCAGGGCGGGGACCTTACGATGGGATTTTTGGCTGTTCAGACAGCGTTTTGATGTGATCCATCACCCGCAGATGAACCTGACGCGCAATCGAGCTTGCCCAGAGATCGTAGTACCAGGCGGGGTAAACGTACAGCTCATACCAGGACGTCCCAATCAGCGTCGTCGTACCGTCATGGTTGTCCCGCAGGAGAAACTGACCGCGTCTGACACGGGCATGGCCCAGAATCTCAGGATCGCGCGGCTGAGAAGTCACATCAAAAGTCAGTTTCTTCGCAGGCACCCAGGCGACGATCTTCTCCTGAAACACGCAGTTTCGGCTGAAGACGCACTGACGCAGGGCACCGACTCCCTGACCATTCACTGTGGAGTGGGTCGGGTAGGGTAGGCCCATTTGAAATAGCCAGTAGTTTGGTTTCTCGGGGATGAGCGGCACGGCTGCCAGATGAGTCCAAACCTGAGACGGAGAGGCATGGATTACCACAGTGTCGGTGACCGCGTTCTCGTAATGATGCGGCGATAGGACATCCATGGTCATCAGCGCTACAGCCATCGGGATCAAGGACAGGTTGAGTCGGTTACTGGAATAGTGGAACAGCCACCGGCCAGTCAGCGCACCTAAAAAGACAAACGTGATCAGCAGCGGCGAGACGATCAGCAGGCAGATTGCGCCTTCTCCCATAAAGACCCCGCCGCCGACCAGGCCGAATGCACTGTTGAGCAGGGAATACAGAAAATACTCCATCGTTGTCAGCTTCAGGCCCTTCCAAAAGAATGCACTGATAAGACCCATGACAAAAGGCACCAAAACAAAGTCGGAAGAGACGAGAATGCCGGCAGCGCTGCTGGAAACGGAATTTAGGGCAAATCCGAGGCCGATCAGCAGTGCCGCAGAAATGTTAGCCGCCAGCAGGCCCCAGATGATCCCGCGTTTTCCCTTCCGAGACTCCTGACTGACACCTGTGCGGTCCATGACCGGCGGCTTCCACTCATGTGCTGCCACTACCACTGACTGACAGAAAGGGCAAATGATGTCCTGCGGCGTAAGCGGCTGCCCGCAGTGCGGACAAGGCTGTTCATTGACGTTTGCGTCGTGCATGTCTCATTTTCCGTTTCCGAACTTTGCCATAAGCAGCAGGGCTGCCAGCCAAAAAATGCTGAAACCGCCCACCGTCAGGAGCAGCAGCCCGCCTGCGCCTGACCGCCGCCGGTTGGCGACAACCCCCTGCCAGGCAGCCAGCGGCAGGAACACCGGCGGCGCACACAGCAGGCCGAGAAAAGCCAGCCGCCATCCGTAGTACAGCGCCTCTTCAGCCTGGTCCGTCGGCATAGGAACAGAGTTGTGTCTTTCCGGCGGAGGCGGCCACGATCTCAATTTCTCGGGCTCCATGCAGTCACTCTTACACAAGTCGATAAAAAAGTCAAGGTGAAAGTCATCCTAAGCCTGGTTGGCATGGTTTGTGCATATATGCTGACAAACACCGCCGCGAGGGACGACAGGGATGGCAGGAAACAAAGAAATGAGAGACGCCCAAAATGTCGAGATTGATCAGGCGAAAGCCGCGCTGCACCTGGCAAGTGCTTACCATGCTGGGGCGCTGCTGGCCGCCCGCCATAGACCGGACGATCCACAGATCCATCGCCGGTTACAAGAGGCTGTGCAGGACGGCCGGGATGCCTGGAAGGCATTCCAAATGGCAGCGCCTCTTGGGCAGGCCTCGCAGATCAAAAACTCCGTGCCCAGTGAGTTTCAGCAGTAGCCGCTTTTGCACGTTAAGCTTTTTCGTGCTGATTCTGCTTGCCATCACCTTCCCTTGCAATGCCGCCAAACGTGTTCCGGCAAAGGGCAGGCCTGCCCCTGCCAAGCCGCTTGACATCACTGCTTCCCCGTACTTTGCGAAAGGCGATGGTGTTACCGACAACACTGCCGCGATCAATCGAGCCCTCGCAGATGCCTCTCAGACCAGGCCGCTAAAGAGCGTGTACGCGCCTGTCGGCACGTTCGCTCATGCCGGCATACTCCAAAACCCCGGCGTGATCTTCTCCGGGGCAGGTGCCGGGACGGTCTTCCAAGCGCTTGATCCCGCCGAAGGCGCTGTTGAACTGAGTGGAGTAGGCAGCACGCTCCAAAACTGTTCCCTCGTCTCGCCTAACACTAAAACCCGCTTGAGCAGCTCTCATTCCGCCGCCATCTGCGTCAATGGAGCGATACGGTTTACGATCACAAACGTGGATATTGGCTCGGGTACTGTCAGCGGTGCGGCAAGCGCCGGAATTCTCTGTGCGGATCGGCCCTCGTCACTCGGGACTATCACACACAACCGGATCGCAAACACGCTGGCCGACGGCATTCATCTGACCGCCGGGGCAAATGCGGTCGTTGTCCGGGGGAACTCACTTACAAACGTCGGGGATGATATGATCGCCGTCGTTTCCTACCTGAAAGACGGGGCTGTCGTCAGCCATGTGACAATCGAGGGCAACCACTGCATCAGCCAGACCAATGGCCGTGGGATCTCGGTTGTCGGCGGAGACCATGTAACGATTGATCACAATACGATTGACAGCTCAGATGCCGCAGGCATTTACTTAGCCTCGGAAGACTCGTATAACACATATGCGCCGCGTGACGTGATGGTGACAAAAATGTCATTCGCAATGCCAATCAGAAGCACGCCGTCACTCATGGCGGCATTTATGTGTTTGGCAGGGCCGCGACCGTCAATGGAGCTTCGGTTCCCTATACGGCCCAGAACATCACGATCTCCGGCAATACCCTGATCGATACCTACTACATGGGCATTCGCATCGGGGGTCACGCAAGCGAGATTCGGATCACCGGGAACCACATTCGCGGCACGACTGCCGAGGGGATAGACATCAGCGATACCTGGGATAAATTCGCAGGGGCAGGAGCGCGAGATGTATTTGTTTCCGGCAACACAATCGAGGCTGCGGCCAGCGGCGGCATCAAAGTCTTTGCGGGAGCGCAAGGCGCACTGACCATCACGAACAATCACCTGATCGACATCGGCACGGCAAATAATTCCGGTGTCGATGTAATCTCACTGGATCCCGGTGCATCCGGCATCCATCCATTGCAGCTCACCGGCAACCGCTACGACAATCCCGCCGGTTATCCCACCCACAATTACATCTACTGCGGTATCTCCGCTGCGGCGTCGGGCACAAGCGCGGGAGTCATCCAAAGCAGCAATGCAACAACGACCATGCCACCCAAACCGATTGTTGTCATCCCTTAGCTGCTGGCCCAACCGCAAGCCAGTCTAATGTCTGACAGCGATGGTAACCGTCGTGTGCGCCGACCAGAACCGCTTGGGTCGCCATCGTGATCGGCCCAAGCTCCGTGTGATTTCCGACACGCTCCCATTGTTCCGGTGTCAGCCCTCGCAACACCGAGACAAGCCGCCTGCGATTCGCTTCATAACGTGCCAGGCATTCTTTTGGATCAGCCGCCGCATAGTTGTTCGCCAGCGCGATCTGTCCCTCATCCAGCCCTTGCAGTATCGGCATTTCCTCGTCGCGCGTCTGGATCAGACGCCCTAAAAACACATCGTCCCAATCCGCCAGATGTGCGACCATCTCGCGCAGCGTGAAGCGATCCGGGTCAGGGCGCTTGTCATAGTCGGCAGGATCGCTCATACTTGCCAGCATCAGCGCCAGCGTCTTCGGAGACGCTTCCAGATCAATCAGCAGATACTCAAAAGTTTTCTTCGGCAGCATAAAACAATCCTCCTTCAGATAGGTGAAGTTCTTTATTCGCTTCCACGGTTAGGTGTCCCGATTTTCAGCAGTACGGCACCATGAGCAGGGACAGCGACGGAATAGCTGCCGCTAGGGGTGCCGACGTTTTTGTGCAGCCAGAGATCGCGCACCGGCTGAGGGCCGGTTAAACCTAGTGTAGACCAGTGGACGGTGATGACACGCGGCGCGATGTCGGCATTGATAAGACCGACGGCGTGGGTGCCGTCGAAGAGAGGCCGGGCCCAGACTTCCCCGCCGCTGCCATCGCTGAAAATCCGCCCCGCAGGCTTGCCGAGGGGGTCCTGGTTGATGTCCAGAGCTTCATCGTTGGTCAGCAGAGTAAGCGTCAGCGGATCGAGCTTGGTCATGTCGCAGCCGATCAGCAGCGGCGACGACAGCAGGCACCACATGGAGATATGCAGGACTTGCTCGTTCGGGGTCAGGTGCGTCGGATGCACGTTGCCTTTGCCGACAATCCCGACCATCAGCATGTCCGGGTCGTTCCAGTGGCCGGGCCCGGCATAGACTTCATGGCCGGCCTGACTCTCGTAGATACCGTGCAGGCTGCCCCAATTGTCTTCGATGTCGCCGGTGGTCCGCCAGCAGTTGCCGCCGGTGGATGCACCCCATTTCCAGACATCGCCATCGCCATACTGGCAGAGGCTGAAGACAATGTCGCGCGGCTGAGCCGCCAGGGCTGTGCCCATGACATCGTAAGGTTTTTGCAGCACCGGCAGCGAATGATCTCCATGAACGACTTCATCGTAAGAGCACCAGTCGTATTTCAGGTAATCCATGCCCCACTTCGCGTAAGTCGCCGCGTCTTGTGCTTCATGCTGATAGCTCGCCGTATAGCCGCCGCAGGTCTTCGGGCCGGGGCTGGAATAGATGCCGACTTTCAGGCCTTTGCTGTGAATATATGCCGCCAGAGCAGCCATGTCCGGGAACTTGGCGTTGGTCTGGATAACGCCCTGGGCATCCCGGTCCGCTTCCCATGTATCGTCGATATTGATATACTGGAAGCCATGCCGGGCCAGCCCGGCGGCGATCATCTCGTCGGCAGCGTCTTTGACTTTGCCCTCGTCGACTCTGTCCGCCCAGACATTCCACGAGTTCCAGCCGAGCGGCGGAGTCAAAGCCAGCTTGTGCGCCCCCCCGACAATCGTCAAGGTGCGCTGAACAGTGCCCCTCGGCCCTCGAACGCTGAGCATGACATCGGTCGTTCCCGCCTTCGCTAATGCTCCCGAGATAATGCCCGTTTGAGTATCTAATTCCAGCCCGGCAGGCAGTAGTTTCGCACTGTAAGTCAGCGGCCCGTCACCCGTGGCTGGGATCAAAAACAGGAACGGACGTCCCGGCGTCTCCCCAATAATACGCGGCCCATGAATGGCCGGATGCGGGTCCGGCGCAGGCACGACGAGGCGCGGCAGCTCGACCGGCAGTGAGAATGCTTCCGGCTTCACGGCGGCTCCTGGAACCAGTGTCAGCACCGCCCCCGCCCAGTCCGCATGGTCATACGTGATGCCGTCGCCGCCGTCCGTGACTTCGAGTGTCAGCCGCTGCGCCCCCGTCAGATCGACAGACAACGGCTTCGGCGCATCGCCTCCATGCAGCACTCCCGTCTGAGCTGCTTTTTTGCCGTCGACGATGATTGAAAACGCCACCGAGCCGTTCGTTTTGACTTCATCGTCTACCCCGACCATCGCCGAGAACCGTGTCGCGCTCCCATGCAGGTCGATCACAAACACGCTTTCCGCATGAGTGCCAATCCCGTGCGGGTAGACCACGCCTCCAAGCGTCAGCGGATGCCCGTCGATAGACTTCCCGACATTCGGCGTCCCATACCCCACCGTCATTTTCGACAGGTCCAGCGTCTCCACATACAGACTATTCTGCGGTACATCCTGGGCGCGGACATCTCCCGGCAGACCTGTGAGCAGCAACCCGGCAAGTACACCGACCGAAAAATAAGTTTGAAAGTTCATGTCCCTATTTTAGAGAAATTCGTCTGCTTTGTCAAGCATCGACTGCTGCCGGACGCTAGCGCGGACACAAAACAAGGCGGACAGTAAACTCGTCCCAACGTGCCAGAACATATCGACGTAGGGCGCGAACCTTGTTTCTGTGCCGGACACAAAAACGCCCGGCCCCAAACGAGACCGAGCGTTTCTGCATCATAGAACTTAGCCTGCGTTCTTCAGCGCCTTCTGCGCCGCTGCTTTCACAGAAGCTTTGCCCGTCTTTTCTGCCTTCTGCAAGTGTGCTTTCGCCTGCTGGGTCGTGCCGAACTTTGCCCGGTCGCTAGGGCTTAACTTCTGCCAGCCAACACCATAGAAGTAGTTCGCCAGCGCATTATCCGGTGCGAGTTGCAGCGCTTTCTCATACTCCCCCATGGCTTCTTTGTCCTGAGACTCAGCTATCCAGCTACTGGATGTGTTGTAAACCATTCCGCGTGCGATGTGCAGCGCCGTCGCCAGTGCTACTGGCTCCGGTACGTCAGATGAGAATTGGCTATTTGCTATCATCAGGTCTTTGTGTGAAACAAGAGGGCTTTCTGGATGAATCCCCACATCAGGGAGCAAAGGGAGTGCCCGATTGTAAACGCCCAGTGCTTGTGCCCACTGGCCTGACTTCAACAGTTGTTGGGCGTAAGGCAGGAGATCGCGTGGTTGTCCACTCGCTGCCAGAGCCTGATAGGCTTGGAGCGCCTCTTTATCCTTGCCTTGTGCATCGAGAGCGGCGGCGATATATTCATCTGGAATGCCCGCCTGATAGCTAAACGAATTTGCTTGCCGCGCCTCATCCTCTGCCTCAGCATAGTTGTCTAATTTCATGGATGCTGCTGCTTGGCGGATCAGCACAACGGCCTCCTCTTGGGCCGCTAATTTTTGCGGTGGGATTGGAAATCGTACATGGTCTTGAGCTTGTACTTGGACGCATAGACCTATAAGTAGGCAGCTGGCGTTTAGTAAAAGGCCAATCGTGATAAGCCTCGGATTGTCATTGATTTTCATGATGGTTTTCTTTCGACATACTCGCAATTTGCTTTACCCGCATATTCGTGAGAAATCATACTTATTCTCAAAAGGTATGAGGCAAATCGGCACGCGTCCATTTTGGGAAGGTATTGACTTTAGTAACCGGTGTAAAAGGAGTCTTCGCGGCGGGACCAGTTTGAGGCGGGGTAGTCGTTGGCGGTGTGACTGCTCCCGCATAGTTTTGGACGACGTTCTGTGACACATAATGCGACCAGTTGTTATCCGAAGGTGACGTGGCACTGCCGCTCGCTGACCAGTTGAAGGTCGCCAAAACAACCCACGTGGATGAACATCCGCTCACGATGGGTGGCATATACATGAGGTAATCATAGTATGAACCGATTTTATTCGCGGTTTTCAATAAATTAGCTCCATCAAGCTGTAAACTTGGCGAATCGTTGTCCTGCATAGTGAATGCTGGCGCGGTCATCTCTGGATTGACATCACCATACGGATAAGTTCCATCTAAACTCATTGAGTACGCGTTTTCAGAATCCGTGACTGTCACAGTAGGATTTGCAACCGTTTTATAGCTATTGTTAGGGGACACAAGCTGGATCATTTGCAGTTTTCCAGTCCCGAATGCAGGACTTGGCGGAGTAGTGACAGTTGCTTCCCAGTTCATGCCTGCTATATAGTTCTGGGTGCTCTTCATGTAGGGTGTCGGCCCTGCCCACAAGTTATTGTGTGTGATATCGTCAGGCTTAGCCATATTAACCTGCATGTAGCCAGCTATTGCATTGGCTGTAGATGTGGGTAACTGCACGGATATAGGTTTACTTACTACCATAACATTGAATGCAGAACCCTGTCCGGTAGGCGGTGTCACTGTCGCCGTGCAGGTTACTTTCTCGTTTGCAGCCGTGAGGTCGTTCCAATACCATGATGTGGGGTTGGTCGAAGGTACTGGACCATCCACTTCCGTCGTGTGTGATTGGCTGTTTGGGTCGGAGATGACGCTCCAACTCTCGAAGGTAGTTCCAGTGACTGTCCAGGCGTAAGTCGTGTACGGCTGAAGCGCCGTCGGAATGCCGTTCAGGGTCGCTGTACAGCCCTGTCCGACCAAGATGTTCAATCCGCCGTCGCCGTTGGCATCAGGCGTCGTGCCGCCGAGGGTAAGGGTTACCGGGCTGATGGTGGCAGAGCAACTGACCGTGCCATTTACATTGGCACCCCCTGATGTCCCGCTGTTGGCCTTGAGGGCGACATTTGGCGTCCAGGACGCAGTCGCCGTGCTCCCCCCCTTTAGCTCGTAGCGCGTCCCGGTCTCTGTGGCACTGGAACTGCCGGGGCCGATCGGCTTGCTTTGCCCGAAGCCGTCATCACAAGGGCCGCTGACATTGCCGTTCCCTGGAACCCCACCCCCAGCGACGCATTGGTCGGTTTCCGTGACGATAGCGTTTGGAGGGGCCGGGTCGGTGCCCTGCCAGGTGAAGGTGGCAGTGACCGCCCCCGTAACGGTGACAGTAGAGGTGGTAGGCGTACTACCATTAGGTTTTGCGGTTGCCGACGTCGAACTTCCACTGCCTGATCCCCAAGCATAGGTACCTGACAGAGACTGGTAAGGGTAGGAGATTGGGCCGCCTGGAAAAACCGCCGTAGATGTCCCGCCGCTGTAGGTCGCTCCAGTGTAATAGCCGGTCGCAGACGCGGCGCAAGCTAGGAAGAGCAGTGCGAAGCAAGTCAGACAAGAAGAGACGAGGCACAGAGACGAGGCACAGAGACGAGGCACAGAGACGAGGCACAGAGACGAGGCACAGAGACGAGGCACAGAGAGTAAGTGCATCAGGGTTCTCCGCAGTGAGATGGTAGGGACGCCCGGCGTTCAGCGTCAGAGCATTGTAGCATGGCTGACGCAGTGTGTCAAGCGCGACTTTTGCAATCCGTTTCTTGCATCAGGCTTTATTCTGTTGACAGACCGTTTCCTGTGTGCTATTCTGGTGCTATGAATACTCCTATCTTTTCGCGCATTCTGCATGGCGGCGATTACAACCCGGAACAGTGGCCGGAACAGGTCTGGGACGAAGATGTCAGGCTCATGCAGGAAGCGCATGTTAATATCGCGACCCTGCCGGTCTTCGGCTGGGTCAGTGTCCAGCCTGACGAAGACACCTGGACATTTGACTGGCTGGATAAAGTCATCGAAAAGCTCACGGCGGGCGGAATTTCGCTGTGCCTTGCGACGGCGACGGCGTCAGTCCCGGCTTGGCTGGACCAAAAGTACCCGGACGTTCTCACGGTCGGGCAGGACGGTGTCCGGCGCAAGCATGGCAACCGGCATACGTTCTGCCCGAACTCGCCAAACTTTAAGAGGCTGTCCACTGGACTGGCCGGGAAGCTTGCGGAGCGGTACGGCGACCATCCGAACCTCGTTGTCTGGCATGTCGGCAACGAATACGGCGGCACCTGCTACTGCGATCAGTGCGCCGCCGCGTTCCGTGTCTGGCTTCAGCAGCGCTACGGCAGCTTAAATGAACTGAACCAGCGCTGGACGACGACCTTCTGGGGCCATACGTACACAGACTGGTCGCAGATCGAGACGCCGACATCCAACGGCGAACGCTCCATGCAGGCGCTGCTGATCGACTACGACCGGTTCCAGTCCGACAGCCTCCTGAGCTGCTGCAAAGCTGAAGCGGACGTGCTGCGTGGGATCACGCCGGATGTCCCGATCACGACTAATATGATGGGATCGTTTAAGCCTCTCGATTACCACAAATGGGCCAAAGAACTGGACATTGTTTCCTGGGACTCGTACCCGCCCAAAGACGCCCCGCCTGCCGATATGGCGTTCAGCCATTCGCTGATGCGCGGCCTCAAAGAAGGTCAGCCCTGGATGCTGATGGAGCAGACCCCGTCTCAGCAGAACTGGCAGGCGCATAACTCCCTGAAGCGCCCCGGTGTCATGCGTCTGTGGTCGTACCAAGCAGTCGCACACGGCGCGGACGCTGTCATGTACTTCCAGTGGCGGCGTGCGCGGGGGGCACAGGAAAAGTATCACGGCGCGGTTGTCGAGCATGTCGGCACCAGCACGCCGCGCGTCTTTCAGGAAGTCGCCGCGCTGGGTAGAGAGCTGGAAGCGCTTGGGACACGGACCCTCAGCGGACGGGTGACGGCTCAGGTCGCGATTCTGTTTGACTGGGAAAACTGGTGGGCCATCGAGTATTCCAGCGGTCCCAGCGTCGACCTCAAATATGTCCCTCAGTGCCAATCCTATTTCCGCGTCCTGCACGGGCTGGGCATTGCGGCGGATGTCGTCTCTCCCGAGGCCGATTTATCCGCGTATGCACTTGTCATCGCCCCGGTGCTGTACATGGTCAAACGGGGCATTGCCGAGAAGCTGGAAGCGTATACAAAGAGTGGCGGGACCTTTGTCACGACATTCTTCAGCGGCATTGTCGACGAAAACGACCGGGTTTATCTCGGCGGCTACCCCGGCCCGCTGCGAAAACTGCTCGGAATCTGGTCGGAAGAGATCGATGCGCTGACACCCGGCCAGTCAAACTCCGTGGTCTTCGAGCCGCCTTTCGGCGATCTGAGCGGCGCCTACACGTGCCGCCTTCTGTGTGATCGTATCCACACCGAAGGTGCAGAAGTGCTTGCCACCTACGGCTCCGACTTCTACGCCGGTGAGCCCGCCGTCACCGTCAACCGATTTGGCACCGGCAAAGCCTACTATTTAGCATCCGCGCTTGACCCCGCCGCCCTGTCCGGCTTCCTCGCAAAACTCTGCGCCGACCAATCGATCTCCCCGCCGCTTCCCAGTATCCCGCCCGGTGTCGAAGTCACGTCCCGCGTTTCTCCATCTGGGGAAACACTCTTATATGTCCTGAACCACACCGCCGACATAGTCACCATCCCGCTGCCTACAGACAGCTATACCGATCTGCTGACAGGCCGTGCATTGTCAAGTACAGTAGCCCTGGAATCTCATGGGGTCTTCATTCTGTCTCGGAACTCGGTATAATGAGGTTACTATGACACTGACTTTAGCCCCTGAAACCGAAGCGCGACTCCAAACCCTTGCTGCCCAGCGCAACCAGCCTCCCGAAGCCGTGATTGACGCCGCGTTAGAAGCATTGATACGGGAAGAACCAACGCAGGCTGCGCCAGCGGAAGAAGGAGGCGAAACGGAAGAAGAGAAACAAAAGCGTCTCCATGCGCTCCTGAACGATCTCGTTGCCAAAGCATCTGAAATCGTTCCAGAGGCGTATGACTCTCCGGCCCGGACCTATTATCGTGAAAGCGAAGTCGGCGAGATTATCGCTGAGAAGTTCCGCAAGCAGGGATTTAATATCTAATGACCCCGACCGGCACTTTGACCGATACTGGTCCCCTGTTTGCTCTGGTTGATCCCAAAGGTCAGCCACAGCAGCATTCGCGATGTCAAACCCTGCTCCCATTACAGTCGCTGCCTCTCGTTTCGACCTGGCCCTGCTTTTCCGAAGCCATGTACATGACGGGAAAAGCAGGAGGATGGGCAATGCAGAAACTTGTGGCAGAGTACGTCGAAGTCGGCATGGTGCGTCTGCATACTCCCAGTGAAATGGAAACGCGACGCATTCTCGTACTGATGGACAGATATCAAGATCGTCCAATGGACCTTGCAGATGCCTCGCTCATCGCTTTAGCCGAAACGCTGGATTATACGCGGATCTTTAGCATTGACAGCGACTTTTATGTCTACCGACTGGCTGACGACTCCGCTCTGGAAGTCGTTCTAGAGCCTGTTATGCACTTTTTTAGAACAGCAGGCAGCTATTACGGATATTGTTTATCAGCCTACTTGCTTAGCCGAACCCGAATAACGCGGGTT